>JAGCYN010000052.1 GCA_017960745.1 Alphaproteobacteria bacterium
CCGAAGCTGACGGAATTTATCGTGCGTCATTTTATTCGTTTAAAATATGTCAATCTGACCAATATCTTGCTTGATCGCACGGTGGTGCCGGAGTTATTGCAACAAGATTGCACGCCGCAGAAAATTGTTCAATATGTGGAGCAATTTCTTGACGGTAAGCCGATTTATCATCGACAGATGGACGGCTTTGACAGCGTACGTCAGCTGCTTGGTGTCGGGCGACAAACGCCGAGTGATAATGCGGCCACGGAAATTATGAAATTTGTTGTAGAGCGAAAATGTTCCGATTCCGAAGAATAGGGCAAATTTTACATGATAATTTTTTTGCCGAGCAATCGCGTTGGTTTGCCTCGGTACCGTTTTTGTTTGCACTGGGAATTGCAATTTATTTCGGGCTGCCGTTTGAGCCGAATATGTGGGTGGTGCTCGGCGTCTTTGAGTTGTGGCTGTTGCTGTTTTATTTGTTGCGTCATCGCGGATTGCATTTGCTGTTTATGGCCGGCATTATTATTTTGTTCGGCTTTATCAATATTATGTTGCAAACGCAACGTCAGGCGCGACGGGTGGAAGCGTTACCGACAAACGAAATCACGTATTTACGCGGACAAATTACGGATATTGCCCCGAGTTCCAAAGGCAAGCCGCGCCTGCTGTTAAATCATGCCGCCGATTATGACGTGCCGCTGAAAGGCAAATTTCGCATCTCACTGACCGGTGCGGAAACCGATTTACAAATTCAGCAATGTGTTGAGATGATTGCGACGCTGTTTCCGCGGCAACCGCTGCCGGTGTTGAACGGCTATCAGACCGATTTGAAGTATTTTTACGAGGGGTTGAGCGCAACCGGTTATGCCGACAGTGAAGTCTTTGCCATAAAATGTCCGCCGGAAGCGCAAAAGCCAAAGTTGCAAACCCGCATCAATGCGGTACGGCAACGGATTATTCGGCAGATTGCCGCAGTGTTGCCGGCGTCATCGGCCGGTGTGGTTGATGCTTTGACGGTTGGCAGCAAAGCTTATCTGACGCCGCAAATTATGGATCATTATCGTGATTCCGGTTTGGCGCATTTTCTGTCGGTATCGGGTTTGCACATGGGCACGATTGCGGCGCTTATCTTTTTTGTGTTACGGTTTTTGCTGGCATTATTTCCAGCGGTGGCGCTGCGTTTTGATGTGAAAAAGATAGCGGCAGTCGGGGCGATTATCGGCAGCGGCGGCTATTTACTGATTTCCGGTATGGCAATTCCGGCGTGGCGCGCTTTTATTATGACAACGGTAGTTTTGTGCGGCGTTATTTTTAATCGGCAGGCGATTTCTTTGCGCATGGTCAGCTTTGCGGCGGCGGTGATTTTGATTTTGGCACCGCAAGCATTGGTTTCGGCCAGCTTTCAGATGTCTTTTGCCGCGGTTTATGCGTTGGTGGCGTTTTATGAAGTCTATGCGCCGAAATTGGCGGCCAAACAGCGCGCGAAAGGGTTTGTTTCGGTTGTGTTTTGGTATTGGGCCGGCATTGTTATTTGCGATTTGGTGGCCAGTTTGGCAACGGCACCGTTTGCGTTGTATCACTTTCATCGTTTGGCGCTTTATACCAGTTTAGGTAATTTACTGGCGGCGCCGATTATTGCGTTTTGGACCATGCCGATGGTGCTGTTGTGTTTGGCAACGTTGCCGTTCGGTTTGGCACAATATCCGCTGCAACTGTTGGGCGGCAGCGTTGAAATTATCAATAAAATAACCGGCTTTGTGCCGAGTTTGCCGCACAGCGTATGGCAAAACAGCAGCCTGACTTTTTGGGGATTGATGGCGATTGTTTGCGGGGCGTATTGGTTGTGTATTTGGCGCGGCAAATGGCGGCGTTGGGGAATTTTGCCGATTGTCTGCGGGGTGTTGTCGCTGTTTTGGCCGCCAAAACAGCCGGATATGGTTTTTGCGCCGGATGCCGCACAAGTGGCGGTGCGTGATTATAACGGCGAATTGGTGATGTTGCCGCTGAAAAAAGATGCGTGGCTGCAAAGTTTGTGGCAAGAAAATTTGCATATTCAACTGCCGGATGAGGCGCTTAAAAAAGAACTGGCGGCGGCGTTGCGCGGCGAGGGGAAAATGCCGGAAAATTTGCCGTTGCAATGTGATGCGCAACAATGTGTTTATCGCGACAGAGTTATTTTTTATCCGCAGAATGTTCTGATTGACGGCATTAAAATTGACACGTCGGCCGGCGGCTATATTTATTTTGATAAGGAGGTATCGTGGCAACCGTTGTGGCAAAATCACGGTCGGCTGTGGCAACAAAAAATCGAGCGGCGGTAGATTTTGAAAAATGGCGTTCATATATTGCTTGCAAAGAAAATAATTTTACGCTAGATTGTGGATGAAGTGAAGAGAATGCAGATGTAATTCAATGGTAGAATAGAAGCTTCCCAAGCTTATAACGGGGGTTCGATTCCCCTCATCTGCTCCAATGCAACATAACCCGCCTGAAAAGGCGGGTTTTTGTGTTATCAGAGAACAGAGGTGACAAATTGCCGGAAAACGCTGACGCGTAAATTCAAACAAACATGTCATCCCTCGTTTGGCTTTAGTCCAAACGTCAAGGGATCTTCAAATTTGTGCTTTCCCTTACAGGTAAGGGAATTGAGGGGATAACATACTTCTTTATAAGGATAAATTTGCCCCTCCGGCTCCCCGCTTGCGGGGAGTGAGCAAAGCGGAAGATCGCCGGACAACCGGACTGGCGCCGGTTGAGCGATGACAGTTAATTTTTTTTGCCAGCTTTCCCCTCATCTGCTCCAATGCAACATAACCCGCCTGAAAAGGCGGGTTATGCTATATTCAGAGGAAAACTTTTCGTTTAAAGATATTTTTTGGTTTCTTCAATAATGTTTTCCACCGTAATGCCGAAATAGCGGTAAACTTCATCGCCTTTGCCCGAGGCACCGAAGTCGTTTAAGGCAATAATCGTGCCGTTGGCGCCAACGTAGCGTTCCCAGCCGTATGCCGCCGCCGCTTCAATCGCAATACGCGGTGCGGTGCCTAAAACCGACAGCTTATATTCTTCGGATTGCCGGTCAAAAATTTCCGTACAAGGCATGGAAACCACATTGACGGCGATGTTTTCTTCGGCCAAGCGTTGTTGAGCCGCCACCGCCAATGAAACTTCCGTACCCGTGGCAATCAGTGTTGCCACCGGTTTTTCTTTAGCCGCCGAAATAATGTAGCCGCCCTTGGCCGTCAGATTTTCTTTGGCATCGGTGCGTAATGTCGGCACACTTTGCCGTGACAGCGCCAAAATGCTCGGTGTGCTACGGCTTTCAACCGCCAACTGCCATGCTTCCGCCGTTTCCACCACATCGCAAGGACGATAGGTGTTGATGTTCGGCATGGCTCGATATGAGGCCAAATGTTCAATCGGTTGATGTGTCGGACCGTCTTCACCGACACCGATGGAATCATGGGTTAAAACATAAATACTGCGGATTTTCATCAGCGCCGCCAAACGCATTGCCGGCCGCATATAGTCCGAAAAGACAAAGAAGGTGCCGCCGTAAGGAATAACACCGCCGTGCAACGATAAGCCGTTCATAATGGCGCCCATGGCGTGTTCGCGAATGCCGTACATAATGTTGTTGCCGTTGTAATCAGCGGCGGTAATGGTTTTCATGCCCTCGGCAAAAGTCAGGTTGGAAGCCGCCAAATCGGCTGAGCCGCCAATCATCTGCGGCACATATTTTACCAAGTTATTTAAGCACATTTGCGAAGCCTTGCGCGTGGCCACTTTGGTGCCTTCTTTGATGGTTTGGAGTTTTAAGGCATTTAAGGCATCGTCCCAACCGTCCGGCAGTTCGTCATTGATATAGCTTAAAAATTCCGCATTGTCATCGGCGTCAGCCTTCCATTGGTTGTATAAAGCCGCTGATTTTTGACCGGCCGCGCGCCATGTGGCGATGACGTCATTCGGAATTTCAAACGGTGCATAGTTCCAGCCGAGAGTCGTGCGCATCAGTTGCAATTCTTCGGCACCGAGCGGCGCGCCGTGTACTTTCGACGGTCCTTGCTTGTTCGGCGCGCCGAAACCGATGGTGGTTTTGCAGGCAATCAATGTCGGTTTATCCGAGTGCTGTGCTTGTTCAATGGCTTGCGCAATTTCATCGTAATTATGCCCGTCAATGCTGATGGTGCTCCAGCCCACCGCCTGAAAACGCGCCAGTTGATCGGTGGCATTGGCTTTATCCACCGTGCCGTCAATCGTGATATTGTTGTTATCCCAGAACACAATCAATTTGCCGAGTTTCCATAAACCGGCCAAAGCAATCGCTTCTTCGGAAATGCCCTCCATCAAACAGCCGTCGCCGCAAATGGCATAAGTGTAGTGATTGCACAGCGAATCGCCGAATTTGGCGTTAATCACACGTTCGGCAAGCGCCATGCCGACCGCCGAGCTGATGCCCTGTCCGAGCGGACCGGTGGTCATATCAATGCCGCTTAAATGGCCGTATTCCGGATGTCCGGCAGTTTTAGAACCGAGCTGGCGGAAATTTTGCAAATCTTCCAACGTAATGTCCGGATAACCCAACAAATAAAACAGAGAATATAACAACATTGAACCGTGTCCGGCCGAAAGCACAAAGCGGTCGCGGTTAAACCAACGCGGCGCATCCGGACAAATGTTCATGTATTTACCGAATAAAACAGCCGCCACATCAGCCATGCCGAGCGGCATTCCCGGGTGTCCGGAATTCGCCTTTTCAATGGCATCGGCGCTTAAAAAGCGGATGGCGTTGGCCATTTGTTTAAGTTTTTGATTGTTTAAGCTCATTTTATTCTCCTTTTATTTCAAATAAAGCGACCAATTCCAAATGATTGGTGTAAACAAACTGATCCACCGGCGTGATGCGGCGTAAAGTATAGCCGCCGGAAAGCAGTTGTCCGGCGTCATTAACAAATGTATTCGGATTACACGAAACTGCAACAATTTTTTGCGGTTTATCCGCCTGATTTAACGCCGTGATTTGTTTGATTTGCGCACTTGCACCGGCACGCGGCGGGTCAAAAACAATTGCCTTAAAGCCTTTCAGCTCGGCGGTATCCAGCGGATATTTGAACAGGTTGCGCTTGAGAATTTGAATGTTCGGAATGGTCAGCGCATTGACGGTTTTTTGAAAGCTGTCCAACAGCTCCGGCGCACAATCAACGGCAATAATTTTGTTCTTGATGTTATCCGACATCGGGTATGAAAAAGTGCCGATACCGCAGAATAAATCGGCAATTTTGCCCTCGGTGGTGCCGAGATATTTCATCACGGCGTTAATCAGCGCCTGCTCGCCGGCAACAGATGCCTGCAGAAATGCGCCGCCGGGCAAATAAACCCGATGGTCGGCAATGTTGATGTAAGGTTTGTTTTTTTCAATAATTGTTTCCGGTGCGGTGTTGGAATTGCGTCTGAGAGCCACCCGAACAACAGCATCGCAACCGTTGGCAAAATCACAGATGCACATTCTTTGTTCAAGCGAAAGTTCGGTATCCACCGTCAGCAAAATATCAACACCGTTGGCCGCGCCGCACAGAAAAATATCGCCGCTACCGATGTTGGATGTTACGATTTTGTTTTTGACTTTTTTCCGGTTTTTAATTTGGCACAGCTGCCGTAAAAAGTTTTTAATTTCCGGCAACACATCATTCAGTTGGGCTTCCATTGCCGGACAATAATCAATGTTGATAATATCATGGCTTTTATCGGCGTTGAAACCGAGGATTAAGCTGTCTTTTTTATAAGCAAACGCCATTTCAACACGGCGCCGCTGGCCGTCGGCTATAAAAACCGGCGTTTCCATAACACTCGAATCCTGGTGCAAAAGTTCCAGAATCTTGGCTATTTTAGCGGTTTTGTAATTTTGATATTCGGCGGGACTTAAATGCCGTAACGGACAGCCGCCGCAAAGATTTTGATACGGACAAGACATTTTTTACCTATAAAATTTTGTTTTCATAACTGTCCAGCAAAGAAAATTCTTCATTTTCTTCATTTTGGAAAATCGGGTGAATGCGGTTGGTTTTGTGTTGACGTTTATGCCGATTGTTGGCTTTGACTTCTTCTTCATTATAAAGGGCAACACAGTTGCGGCCGCGGTTTTTGGCCAAATACATCGCATCATCAACCTGGCGCAGCAAAACTTCCAAACTTGATGTTTGCTCGGAAGAAACCACCCCGATGCTGACTGTAAAATGGACATCTTCGCCGCTGTCATTTTGTACGGAAGCATCGGCAATATTGGTGCGCAGTCTTTCTGCCACCGAGGTCGCGGCGTTGGCATCGGTATTGTTCAAAAAGATGATAAATTCTTCGCCGCCGAAACGCGCCACCACATCATCTTCACGCAAAGAGCGACGGCAGATTTCCGCCAGCTCAATCAAGATTTTATCGCCGATTTTATGACCGTGCGAATCGTTGATGTTTTTGAACTTATCGGCATCGAGCATCAACAGACTGAAGTTGCGGGATTGCTTGATGCAATCGGCAATATATTCCGGCACAATTTTTTCAAAATAGCGGCGGTTCCACGCCAGAGTCAGCGGGTCGCGGTCAGCCTGATTTTGCAGATTGCTCTCGCGTTCTTTACGCATGGTGATATCTTGGAACGCCATATAAATGGCCATTTCATTGTTGTATTCGATGGTTTTGGCGGAAAGCGAAAGCCAGAACGGGTAGGCGGTAATCAGGTTACAAACCATAATATCAAAATTTTCAACCTCGTGTTCTTTTTCCATCAGACGGAAAAATTGTTTGCGGTTGTCTTCATCAATAAAAAAGTCGGTCAGTTTGTGAAAACTGGTTTCTTTTTTGCTTAAACCAAACATATTGCCGGCCTTTTGGTTCAGCATCAAAAGGTGTTCATCGGTGATGCGGAAAATCATAATCGGCAGCGGCGACGAATCGATAATATTATTCATCTGCAAATTCAGTTTATCAGCAATATTCCAGCTTTTTTGCAGCTTTTCTTCATATTCGGAAAATTTGATAAACATCACGGCGGCAATAAACACATAAATCCAAATCCAGTTGAAAATGTTTAAGTTCAGCCAGCCGTAACGGAAGAAAAAGCTTGAAATAACCAGTTTTCCGCCCAACAGTAATAACGATAAAATCAACAAAAAGTTACCGACGGTGCGGTTGTGATAAAATGTCAAAATACTGCTGAACAACAAAAGAAAAATACCGCCGACGGTGAAAACGGCGCCAATCAGATTACTTTGCGCAATGTTGTAATCAATGAAGGAATAGTAGATGCAGCCGGTCAGACCGAGCGAAATATAAAAGGTCAGCGTTTCGCGGTTGGCCGGTGTGTTGTTATAAAGCTCGGAAGCCGAGTTAATCCACAGAATGGAGGTCAGTAAAGACAGAAAAACCTTGATGAAAATGACAAAATTATAATTCAAATCAAACCGATATAAAATGTGCTCGTGCGTTGTCAGATAGGTAATCATAACCAACATCAGCGAGCCTAATTGAAACAGTAACAGCCCGTTGAATTTTTTCGAATCCTGCACCAAAAAAATAGATGAAAAACCTATAATCAGGGACAGAATACTGAGCCAGATATTGTATCCGGAATAAAAAATGTTAGCGCTTAGCATTATTTCTCCATACCGTTTGCTTAAGCACCATACTACACTTAAATCTCATAAAAACAAATATTATTTAAAAAATATGATGAAAAAATTTTTTTATCGTTGTAATATATCCCTGTTTTATGACTTAAGGAGAAGAAAATGACGTATATCGCTCCAGATCATTACAGCTATGATTATAAACTGGATATTGAGAAATTGCCGGCGCAACAGCGGGATCGCGTGCCGGGAAAAGTGTTGTGGCCGGGGTTGTTTTTCGGCGGAATGTTTTTATTGCTCGGCATTTTTGAAGTGCTGTCATATTTCTTTCATGATGACCACGAAGATTATACTTTTACGTTGCCGGAAAAATTTTCTTTAAGCGATATGGTGGTTCAGCGCTATATTTTTGACGCTTTTGTTTTGTTGTTCGGTATTTTGATTATCACATTGGTGATGATGGCGATGAAGCGTTGCAAAGATATATTCTTTGACGGCGAAAATATCAGAATTGAACATCGTCCGTTGTGCGGCGAGCCGAAAGTTGTTACGGAAAAATTGCATAATTATCTGGGTGTTTTGTTCAGAGTTGAATATTATCAGTTCGGCTTAATTAACCGTAACCGCTACATCATCGAACTTTATCATCGGGATGCCAACAAAAAAGTACCGTTGTATATTTCAACCAGCGGGAAAAATATTCGTAAAATTTGGGAATATTATGCGGCAAAATTCAAATTGCCGGCGCTGTTTATGTCAGATCGCGGCTTGGTTTCGCGCAGTTATTCCAACTTAGATGTTTCGTTGCGGGATATGGCGCAAAAATGGAAGTTAAACACTATTTCTTTTAAAGATTTGAATGTGCCGTCATCAATCAGATTTGTGGTTAAGAGCAACCGCGCCATTTTAAAAGAGCGTCGTTTGTTTTTTGACGCTTATACGGTTTTGGCCTTTTTAGGCTTGGTGGTGCTGGGATTTTTGGCACTTTATGCCGGTTTGAATTATCACATTATTATTCCGTATATCGGTTCAAGAGTATTTTGGGTGATGATGGCTTTCTGGGCGGCGGTGTTTATTTTATCGGCCGTGGTGCTGTTCAGCAAAGATGTTTTGGTTTTGTCGCCGGACGGCATTTTATTGGGACACAACACTTTATTTATGCGTCGGGATATTGAATTTATTCCGCGCGATGAGGTGGAAGAAATAGATATCGGATATAACCCGACCACCGAACGTTATTACCTTTCCATCAGCTCTAAAGAACGCCATATCGTGTACGGTAAGAATATGCCGATGGAAGATTTAAGATGGATACGCGGTCTGGTTATTCGCGACGTGATTAAAAATTAAGCCGATATATCGGTAAAAGGAATTGCTTTATAAATATTTTTTTGTTATGGATAATTAAAATTGTTTTTTTGTAAAGGAAAAGAAAATGGCTAAAAGTGTGAAAAAAACAACAGTAACAAAATCAACCGCCAAAACTAAAAAAACGGCGGCAGCCGGCGCTAAAAAGGCACCTGCGGCAGAGGTTAAAAAACCGGTCGCTGCAACACGGGCCAAAAAAATTGCCGCCAGAGACTTGTCCAATGTTAATCCGGAATTTACGGATGCTTTTATTCAAGAAGTTGATGAAGACGTTAAAAACGATAATTTGAAAGTTATATGGAATCGTTACGGTGTTTTCATTATTGCTTTTGTTGTTTTGGCCGTATCGGCAGCAATTTCGTTTGATCGCATCAGAGCATGGAAAACCGCTCAGAATCAAAAAGAAACGGAAACCTATATGGCAGCCGCACAACTTAGAGAAAATCCGGAAGATACCATTACGGCTTTGCAACAAATTACGCAAAACAATCAGGGAATTTTCGGTGATTTTGCCCGGTTGCAAATTGCCAATGTTTTGTTCAACAGCGGGAAAAATGACGAAGCTTTGACAACGTTGCAGAGTTTGATTGATGACAAACAGGTCAATTCTGAAGTGAAGCACATTGCGTTGATTAAATACGCAACCTACCAGGTTGATACTATGCCGCAAGATGAGTTCCGTAAACTTGTGGAACCGCTGTTGTCGGCAGACAGTTCTTGGGCGCCGTTGGCAAATGATTTGCTGGCAATGTCGGCGATTCAGAACGGTGATATCGAGACGGCAAAGAAAATCTATGAGGGCATCCTTAAAATTAAAGATTTGCCGGAAGGTTTCCGCGCTAAAATTCAGGATATGCTGTCTTCGTTGAATGATATGTAAAAATAGGGTGAAAGTATGTTGAAACGTCAGTTACTTGTACTGAGCGGTTGTGTGGTTTGCGCCGCCCTTCTGAGTTCTTGTTCAAGCGATAAAGTTTTGCCGAGCGGTACGCGTGTTTCGGTTTTGGAACAAAGCGCATCGCTGAAAGCGGATGTTGCGGACGGTGCGGCACAGATTAAGATTCCGGCCGCTGTTTCAAATTCCAACTGGCTGCAAAACGATATGAATGCCATGCATTTAACCAAGAATATTGCCGCGGCGACCGATTTTCAGTTACAGTGGACAGCTAAGTTCGGAACCGGTTCTTCCAGAAGAGAGTTACTGCTTTCCAAACCGTTGGTTAAAGATAAAGTTATTTATACGCTTGATGCCGACGGCGTTTTGAGCGCTTTGCAAATGGAAGACGGCGAAAAAATTTGGACTTTGGAACTGGAATCGGCAAACTATCGGGTTAATGCCACCGCCTTAAAGGGCAGCGGTATTGCCATTGAAGGTCAGCGCATTTATATTACCACGGGTTTCGGCGTGGTTGTGGCGGTAGATTTGAAAACGCAAAAACAAGTGTGGGAGCAAAATTTGCGCGCGCCAATCAGGATTGCACCGGTGGTGGCGAACGGACATGTTTTTGTTCAGAGCGTGGATAACCAATTTTATGCGCTCAGTGCCGATGACGGCGAGATTTTATGGCAGTATGATATTGCCATGGAAAATACGACGATGGTCGGTGGCGCACAAGCGGCTTACAATTCCGAGTTAGATATTGTGGCGACCGGTTTTTCCAACGGCGAAATTCAAACATTTAACGCGTCTCTCGGCACACCGCTGTGGGCTGATATTTTAATTGCAAACCGCCGTGCTTATTCTTCAACATTCTTGCATACGTTGAAGGCCTCACCGGTGGTTGACGGCAATACCTTGTATGCTTTGAGTAATTCCGGCGTTTTGGCGGCAATTGACATGAATACCGGCGAACGCTTGTGGGATAAAGACGTCAGCGGTACGGCAACACCGTTGTTAATCGGCAACACTTTGTATGTGGTTACCGGCGACGGATATTTGGCGGCGTTTGATAAAGGAAACGGCAATGTGTTGTGGTCGGTGAAAGTTGAAGCCGAGGATATGGATAAAAACGCAACCGCTTATACGCCGATTATGCTGAATAATCGCTTGATTGTGACGCTTTCGGACGGCCATGTGATTGCTTATGAGCCGAAAACCGGCAAGGTTGAAAAAACGATTGATTTGGATGAAGATTTGAATTCGGCCCCGATTGCCGCTAACGGCTATGTCTTATTCGTTACAACCAAGGCAAAATTGTTGGCTTATAAATAGGAGCACCAATGATTCTGACTGTTGCAATTATCGGACGCCCGAATGTCGGTAAATCAACTTTATTCAATCGCTTGGCGGGGAAAAAACTGGCGATTGTACATGATATGCCGGGGGTAACACGCGATCGTAAAATGGCACCGGCAAAATTCAAAGATTTGGATTTGGAAATTATCGATACCGCCGGTTATGAATATTCGACCACCGACAATATGGAAAGCCGAATGTGGACACAGACGCAGATGGCCATTGCCGAGGCGGATGTATGTTTGTTTTTGTATGATACACGCGCCGGATTGCAACCGTATGACGAATTATTTGCCGATTTGGTGCGGCGTACGCATAAGCCGGTTATTTTACTGGCCAACAAATGTGAGGGTAAACAGCAGGAAAACGGCGTGTATGAAGCATTTAAACTCGGCTTGGGTGAGCCGATACCGTTTTCGGCTGAGCACGGCATCGGTTTTGATGACCTGTATTTGGCATTGCTTAAGCAAATTGAACTGAAAGAAGAACAGCAAAAAACAGAAAGTCAGACGGCGGTTCTCGGACAGATTCCGGAAGATTTCGAACCGATAACGGATAATCGCCCGATTCAGGTGGCGTTTGTCGGTCGGCCGAACGTTGGCAAATCGACATTGGTTAACGCCTTGCTCGGCGATGAAAGAATGTTGACGGGGCCGGAAGCCGGAATGACGCGTGATGCCATTACTACCGAGTGGTCGTGGGGCGGTAAAAAGTTTAAGTTGGTAGATACCGCCGGTCTGCGTAAGCAATCAAAAGTGGTTAATTCGCTTGAGAAAATGTCGGTAGAAAGCACAAAGTATGCAGCCAATATGGCGCAAGTCGTGGTTTTGGTGTTGGATGCCGATGCGGTGTTGGATAAACAGGATTTAACGATTGCCCGCAATGTTTTGGACGAGGGCAGAGCGTTGGTGATTGCCGTGAATAAATGGGATATTGCCAACCGCAAAGAAACTTTGGAAAAATTAAATTACAAACTGGAAACTTCGTTGACACAGGCAGCCGGTGTGCCAACCGTAACCATTTCCGCTTTGAAAAAAGAGGGATTGGATAAGTTGATGCGGGCACTTTTGAAGGTTTATGAACGTTGGAATTTGAGAATCCCGACAGCACCGTTGAAT
Organism: Alphaproteobacteria bacterium; assembly: GCA_017960745.1. Classification (GTDB taxonomy): domain Bacteria; phylum Pseudomonadota; class Alphaproteobacteria; order RF32; family CAG-239; genus RUG410. The sequence continues at coordinate 12,324 of JAGCYN010000052.1, forward strand.
AAATGGTTTGCCGATGTACAACAGCAAAATCCGGCACCGCTCGGCAAAAACAAACGCCGTATTAAGCTGAAATATATTACGCAAGCCAAAACGCGACCGCCATCATTTTATATCTTTTCCAGCAATCCGGAAGGACTGCCGGAATCGTATTTGCGTTATTTAATTAACAGTTTGCGCGCAACATTCAATATGGGCGGTATTCCGTTGCGTTTAACCGTGCGCAAAGCGGATAATCCGTACGCCGATAAGAAATAAGCGTTTATTCGTGTCTTAAATAGCTGTCGAGTTTTTCGCCGAGGCCGTAGTTAAAGGCATAAATAATGGCATACACGCAAGCGGCGGCAAATAAAATTGTCAGCAAATGACTGAAAGAACTTTTGACCGTTTCCCACCAATTTATTTTTTTGGAATTGATATAATAAACGTGTTTGAATGTCACGGCGTAAAGCAATGAAATAGCGTATAAAACCAGATATGTCGCCGGTACTTGAGTATATTGCAAAAGCGCTTCCGGTCCGACCATATACCAGCCGGCCGCGGCAATAATAACGCCCAAAAGCGCCATCGGTTCTAAAATGATGTTTCTGAGAATAAATGAAAAAATACTGCTGAACATGAGTTCTCTCCTATCTGAAAATGATTTTTTCGGTTGGTTCCGGAGCCGGTGTTTCCTGTGTTGTTTCAGGCGTTTTTTCCGGTTTCTTTAAGTTGGTGTCGGCAAACGAAAAAGAGAAAATAAATAAACAGGTAAAGACCAAGGTTATCAAAAGAGTGATAAAACGACCGCAGGCTACTGACAAAGTGCTTTTCCAATCAATTCCTTTTTCGTCCGGGAAGTAAGTTCTTTCAAAAATAAACGCAAATAAGAATGCCACGCCGAACAAACCGATATAAAAATCGGTATTAACGAAAAGTTCCATGATTTCGTCTTCGGAAAAATTATGCATCATCCAAGTACCGCCGATAATTCCCAATAAAATCATCGGATTCAGCAATATACCTGAATTAAACAGGGCTATCAGACCTCTTATCAACGTTTTTTCCTTTCTTTGGGCAATTATACACCGGATTTGTAAAGAAAGATTAAACGCCGGCTATGCGATGAATGCAGTCCAAAAGTTGTGCGGCTTCGTTTTGCGCAACGGCGGCATCTTCATCTTCAATTTTCAGCCGGATAACCGGTTCAGTACCGGATTTGCGCACTAAAATGGTGCCGTGGCCGGACAGGCGCTGGCGAATTTCATCAATCAGATTTTGCACTTCGCTTGCCGACATAACGGTATTGATAATTTCTTTGCTGTCAAAGCGCAGGTTATGCGAAACACTCGGGAACGGTTTGAATACCGGGAAAATTTCGCTGACGCGGCGACCGTCCTGTTTAATGCCGAGCGCAACCACAACGGCGGCAATCAGGGCATCGCCGGTTTTTGAATAGTCGCTTAAAACCATGTGTCCGGACTCTTCGCCACCCAAATTGGAACCGGTTTCACGCATTTTATCAATGACGTAGCGTTCGCCGACAGCCGAAGTTTGATAATTGATGCCTAAAGATTTTATATATTTGCCCAAACCCAGATTGGAATAAACGGTTGCAACCACCGTATTGCCTTTCAAAAGGTGATGCCGGTGTAAATAAGTACCCAAATAAGCGATGATTTGGTCGCCGTCTAGACGGTTCCCCTGTTCGTCGCAGATAATAATGCGATCGCCGTCGCCGTCAACGGCAATCCCCATGCAACAATTTTGTTCCCGCACGGTTTGTGCCAATTTTTCGGTGTGTTGCGAGCCGCAATCGGCGTTGATGTTGACCCCGTTCGGTGTTTCCGCCAAACTGACAACGTCGGCGCCGAGAGCCTTAAATACTTTGGTTAAAATGCCTGAAAAACTGCCGTTTGCCGAATCTAGAGCAATGCGCATATTTTTAAGAGCTTCGGCGTTCGGCGCAATTTGAGCGGCAATATCAAGATAGTGTTGCAAAACGTTGCCACAAGTTGAAATGACGCCGATTTTATCGGTGTTATAGACTGTTTTATCCGTTTCATCGGCAATGGCTTTTTCCAACTCGGCCGTGGCTGTGTCGGAAAATTTATCGCCATTGGCATCGATTAACTTAAGACCGTTATCCCGATAAGGGTTATGAGAGGCCGTGATCATAATGCTCATATCTACGTTAAGATGCGGAGTCAGCGTAGTGCAAAACGGAGTCGGGACGACCCCCAACTCAACCACATCAACGCCTTGCGACGTAAAACCGGCGGCCAATGCTGAAAACAGCATCTGACCGGAAATGCGTGTATCTCGTGCGATAGCAACGCGATGCTGACGGGTACAAATATTACGGCTTAAAATTAAAGCTAAGTGCATACAAAAATCAATCGTGAGCGGATAAATATTGGCGACACCGCGCACTCCGTCTGTTCCGAACAGTTTTTCACTCATATCATTCTCCGTTTATAATAAGCGAAAAAAGCCGCTGAAAGACAGCGGCTTTTTGCTATAACAGTATTTTAGAATACGTAACGTACACCGCCGTAAATTTCGTGAGCAGTAATTTCTGCAGCATGGAGTTTACCCATGTCATAATAGCGATATCCTGCATCAACATTGAAACGGTTGGTTACTTTTACGCTCAAACCGCCGCCGACAGACCATGTAAAGCGTGTCGGATTCGGATTTTTACCCTTAAAGTTGTTGGTTGTTTCACCTGTCCATTCACTGTATGTGGTGGATTTAAACTTCATCTTGGTGAAACCGATACCGGCACCGACGTATGGTGTCAACCAGTGGAACGGTGCCAAATCAAAGTAGCCGTTGAGCATCAGAGATTCAGAGCTGAAACGGACATTGTTGGTCAAACCGGTACCAGATGCAGCGTGACGAGTTTTTTTGTTTTTTTGACGCCATACATATTCCACCTCAGTGCGGAAATAATCATAACGCCAACCAAGAGCACCACTGAGCATTAATTTTTGATCATAGTGCAATTTTTTAGTGTTGGCTACGCCGTCCTTGTAGAAGTGCTTTACGGCACCACCACGGCCGGCTAAATATAAGCCGTTGCAGTCTGCAGATGCGTTTTGGGCTAAGCTCATACCCAAAATTAAAGCAGACGCCGTTAACAACAATTTTTTCATGTAAGTACTCCTTTTCTAAATAGTTGTTATGCCCAGAGTCTATACAAAAAATATTTAACATTTAATTAAGAGTAGGAAAAATGCTTAAAAAACGTTGATTTTGTCTGAAATAAGAGTTAATTTCATCAGCAATGGAGGCAGTCGGATAGCTGCGTCTCGGAACGGAAAATCCGCAGATGAGGAAAGTCCGGGCATTACGGAAACAAGATACCAGATAACGTCTGGCTGGAGAAATCCACGGGAAAGTGCCGCAGAAAATTACCGCCGAACAAGTTTCGGTAAGGTTGAAAAGGCGAGGTAAGAGCTCATCGCACGGGCAGTAATGTTCGTGGCAAGGTAAACCCTATCTGATGCAAGACCAAATAAGGAGGCTTTAGCAATAGAGCAAGGAGAGTTTCCGCTCCGCTCCAGAGGTAGGTCGCACCAGTCAAGCGGTGACGCTTGATGCAGATGAATAGCTATCGCACAAATCTTCAGCTGTTCGCAGATGAAGCAAATCGTGTACAGAACCCGGCTTATAGATTGCCTTCAACTGTTTTTAAGGAGTGAAAAATGCAGCAAACGTTGCAAAATATCGTGGAAATAGACGGCATCGGTTTGCACAGCGGCTTGCCGAGCAAGTTGCTGTTTAAGCCGGCGGAAGCTGATACCGGTATTGTTTTTGTGCGTTCCGATTTGGCGGAAAACAATGTTTTTCCGGCATTATACAGCGGGGTGGTTGATACCAGAAATTGTACGTGTTTGGGAAATTCTGCCAAACAAATCGTCAGCACCATTGAGCATATTATGGCTGCTTTGTATGCGTTGGGTGTCGATAATGCCGTGATTGAATGCAATCAGCCGGAAGTTGCTATTATGGACGGCAGCGCATCCGTTTTTTATGAAACGTTGAAAAAGGTCGGTGTTAAAAGCTTAAACAAACCGCGTAAGTATTTGCGAGTAAAAAACAAAGTTGAGTTTGCCGATGATAAAGGAAATCATATCAGCTTGTTGCCGGCAGATGATTTCAGCGTCAATTTTGTGATTGATTTTCCGTCAAAAATTGTCGGTCATCAGGAATTTAACGGCACAATCGACGAAGCGGTTTTCGCCCGCGAAATTGCACCAGCCCGCACTTTTTGTGAGAAATATCAGATTGATTATTTACGTTCCGTCGGGCTGATTAAGGGCGGCAGTTTGGATAATGCCGTGGTTTTGGACGGCGAAACCATTTTGAATGAGGGCGGTTTCAGAGTTGAAAACGAATGCGTTAAGCATAAAGTTTTGGATTGCATCGGCGATATGTTTACGTCCGGATATCGCTTAAAGGCTGTCGTTGAGGCCTTTCATACCGGACATTTCCATAATAACGAGGTGTTGAAGGTTTTATTTTCTAACGCGGATAATTACGAAATTGTTGAGGAATAAAAAATGAAAAAACTGTGCGGATTACTAAGTGGAATTTTGGTCGTGTCGGCTTGTTCTTCAAGCAAAGATTTGACGAATCTGCCGGCTACGGATTTGTATAATGTAGCGTTCGAAGATTTGGAGGCAACAAAATATAAGGCGGCGGCTGCGGAATTTGAACAGGTTGAAACCGATCACCCGTATTCGCGTTGGGCGGTTAAAGCGAAACTGATGGGCGCATACGCTTATTACAAAGATGAAAAATATGATGATGCCGTTATGGCTTTGGATCGTTTTATTCAATATCATCCGGGAAACAAAGACATTGCTTATGCTTATTATCTGCGCGGTATGTGCTATTATGACCAGATTGCCGCTGCCGATAAAGATCAGGGTAATACCGAGATGGCAGAGGCAACTTTTGCCCGCTTAATTGCCCTGTTTCCGGATAGCAAATATGCCGAGGATGCCCGCCAGAAAATTAAGCTGACAACCGATTATCGCGCCGGTCAGGAAATGATTATCGGTCGCTATTATTTGAACGAGGGTAACTACCTGTCGGCTTTGAGCCGCTTTAATGTGGTTTTGGAAAACTATCAGACCACTATTCAAATTGAAGAAGCGTTATATCGTCAGGTTGAAATTTACGGTATTTTGGGTATGAATAAATATGCTGACGGTTATTACAAAATTTTGAAACAAAATTATCCGGACGGCACGTGGACAGCCAAGGCGGCCGCTATTATGGAAAAAATAGGTACTCAAGATCCGACGGCTAAATCCAAGGCCGAAAAGAAGGCCGAAGAAGAAAAATCGGGCGGTTGGTTCGATTGGATGAAATTCGGTTCGGACGATGCGGAAAAAGCCGCTGAAACCAAAACCGAAGAAGCGAAGAAAACAGCTGAAAAGAAAGTTGAAGAAGAAAAATCGGGCGGTTGGTTC
>JAGCYN010000053.1 GCA_017960745.1 Alphaproteobacteria bacterium
AGCTTTATCGTAAATTGGCAGCTTTGCTCCGCAACCGCTTCTCATTGATGAACGCGCTTGATATGATTTACAATGGCTTATCCGAAGAAGGTACCAAACCGAACGAACCGATGGCCATCGCCGTCAGCGCTTGGGGACGTGCCTTGCAAGAAGGTCATCCGTTTTCCGATTGCTTGAAAGGTTGGGCGCCGAGCCGTGAACGATTGATGCTTTCCGTCGGCGACGTATCAGACTTGGAAAGTGCTTTATTAAACTTGATTAAAGTAAGTGAAGGCTCAACCCGTATGATTCGACCGATTGTCAGCGCTATTGCCTATCCGGCGTTTTTGTTAATGATGTCCGTCGTCATCATGTACGCCATCGGCGTTTATATGGTGCCGCCGATGCTTGAAGCAGCCCCGTCAACAATTTGGACCGGTACAGCCAAAACGCTTATTGATTTGTCCGAGTGGATTCAAAACAACTGGATATTTGCCTTTGCCTTCTTACCGGTCGTCGGTATGATTATCTACTTAACCATCGGTATTTGGACCGGCAGAATCAGAGTAAAATTTGACCGTATTCCGCCGTGGTCATTATATAAAATCTTTACCGGTATTACATGGCTGTTGGCTTTGTCGGCGTTAGTAAAAGGCGGTGTGCCGGTTTCGGTAGCGCTCAGCTCATTGCGCCGTGATTCCAACAAATACCTGCGTGAACGCATTGACGGTGCGTTGTTTTACATCAAAAACGGTGATAACTTGGGACAGGCTCTTTTCCAATCCGGCTACGAATTTCCGGATAAGCAAATTATCGCCGATTTGAAAATTTATTCCGAATTGGATAACTTTGAAGAAGCGCTGGATAAATTGGCCAATGAATGGTTGGAAGAATCTGTTTATATGATTGAACAAAGAGCTGAAATCATGAACATGTTTGCGCTGTTAACCGTTTCAGGCATTATTGCTTGGGCCGTGTTCGGCACCTTCGACATGCAAGATCAAATTACCAGCTCTATGGGTAAAGGATAGACACATGAAAAAGCTGTTACGAAAGCTCAATATACCAAACATCAGCGGCATCGCCGTCGGCTTGGCGTTGGTCATCGTGATTTATTTCTTAAGCTATCTTTTGATGCAGAATCCTTATCAATCCGTCCATAACGATATTTTGAAAACCGCCGATAATATTCGCAATTATTATCGGGATGACCCCGGGTATTGGAAATTGGATACCGAAGCCGCTAAGTCGGCATCGCTGATACCGGAAGATTTATTGCAATATGAAGACTTTGATATCAAAATCGGTCAAGGCGAAAACGGTGATTTAAGTATGCCTTACAACCTGACGTTTGATGTCACCGTCGGCAATTTAAATAAATCAGCCTGCATCAGCTTAAGCGAAATTAAAATTTCCAGAGAAGAAAGCCTGGGGCTGCAGAAAATAACGATAATTACCGAAAATAAAACTACGGAATTTGTTTGGGGCGATGAAGAAAATAAGTTGCCGATATCAAAGTGGAAAACCCGCAACATCTGCCAGATGAACGGCAACAAAATTATGTGGACGTTTCAATAAAAAAAAGAGCCTTGAAGAAGGCTCTTTTTTCTTGTTATTTTCTGTTATTTTCGATCAAGCATATCAAACAGCGGTCGTCCCTGAGCCATACGCGTCATCTGCATCTCGATGGTGGTGGCAAGGTTAATCTTACCGCTCTTAATAATATTTCTGGTTTGGTCGCCCTGCGTTGTGTTCGGGTTAGCAAATAAATATTGAACCACCGGCCGCTTTTGTCCGGTACCGATAAGCGTTTGGTGAATAACCGCCAAAATACCGCGTGACAGCAAGTCGAACGCCAACTCTTCACTCATTTCACCGGCAGAAGCGTGTTTTACCAAAGCATCGATGGCATCGGAAACGTTGTTGGCGTGAATGGTCGATAACACCAAGTGTCCTGAGGTGGCGGCACGCAAACATTCACTCGCCGCATCCGGTGTACGAATCTCGCCGACCATGATATAACGCGGACGCGAACGTAATGCCGAACGCAAAGAAGCACCCCAGTCATCATCTACCGGTTGCGTTTGTTTACATAACCCCAGCGAACCGTTCATTGATTTATATTCGCCGTCAAGCGGCATTTCGAACGGGTCTTCAATTGTGTAAGCAAAACCGCCGTTACGAATCAAATATTCACGCAACAAACTGGAAATTGTCGTGGTTTTACCGGAACCGGTGGCACCGCCGAGCAAAATCAGGCCCGAAGCCCGTCCCAGGGTTGCCAAATAATTGATAAGCGCAATCGGATAACCCAAATTTAATAAATCAGGTACTTTTTTAGGCATTTTACGCATACAGAACATAACGCCGTACATGGATACCGTTCTTTCCACACGGAAGAAATAGCCTTCGTAAATGACCGAATAGCTGGATTTCCCTTGAAATGTTTTTTCAAGCAGTTCATAAAAGTCTTGAAAATCATCCGGTTGAATTTGCTGCAAACCGTCTTCCGTATGCGGATCCGGTACGAAAACTTTTTTATCCGGCGTAATATAGATATCTGAATAAAATACGTCGTTAATTCTGCCCATGGACTGTCTCCTTTGTTAAATATTGTTCTTATTATAACCGTTTTATTTTAAATGACAAGTTTTACCTGTGGTATTTCAGCAATTATAATTTATCAGTCTAAGTTGTATATTCTTATTGCTTAGATAAAAAAAATATTCTATATTCTTCACGTCAAACGTTGGGATGATCAAAAAATGAGACTTTTCAAAACTATATTCCTCATTATCAGCGGCTTTATTTTCTTGATTGCGGCAACTTACCCGCTGTGGTATACCTACCCGCAACCGAAATTGTCTTTTTTTCTCAGCGGTCAGGGTGAGCCTTATGTCGATATTCATTATCAGCACGGCAACACCGAGTATACCGATGCAATTTATCCGGTTTTAAGCGCTGAACCGCAACTTTATGAGGTTTATCTGAAAGCTCATAAAATCAGCAAAATGTCCTTTACGTTCAAACACGACAACGGCATGATCCATTTATCTGACATTTTTCTGCACGGTCAAAATTTGAAAAATCCGCAGATTTTGCCAAGCGAGGGGCTGACGGTTGTCAACAGCAGCGCTAATAACCTTTCGTTTATGATGCAAAATGAAACCACCATTGATGTTTGCAGTGATTGTTTGGTCATTACCGACAAAAAATTTCGGCAAAATGTGTTTTCCGGCATTTGCGGATTATATGTTGCCCTGCTCGTTTTGGCCGCGTTGCTTTACTTTAACAAAGACAAACTCCGCGAAAAAATGCTCAAAGTCTATACTTTGAAAAATTATGCATTAATTCTGCCTTATGCAAAACCTTATTGGGTGCGGGCAATTTTGGCGGTGGTTATTACCATTCCGGTCGGTTCGATGGACGCCGTTATTGCATGGTCTTTGAAGCCGTTTATGGATGTGGTGCTGGTGGAGAAGCAAAGTGGTTGGACCATGTACATTCCGCTCATGATTATTGTTTTCAGCATTTTGCAAGCCTGCTTTACTTATATTGCAACCTATTTGAATACCTGGGTGGGCAATAAAATTGCCTTTGATGTTAAACGCCAGCTTTACGATAAATTGCTTCATTGCGATGCGGCCGTTTATGATGTCAGCAACTCCGGCGATATTTTATTCCGCTATAACAATGATGCCGAAGCGGCCTGCAGCGGTTTACTGAATAATATGAAATTGTTTACCACCCGCTTTTTCTCGTCTTTATCGCTGATTATCGTGTTGTTTTATAACTCTTGGAAATTGGCGGTGATTGCGGTGATTGTGATGTTATTGGCGCTTTACCCGTTGACAATGACCAGAAAAAGACTGAATAAAGTTGTTGCCAAAGATGCCAACGCCATTGCCGCGCTGTTTATGCGCTATAACGAAACTTACAGCGGCAATCGTATTATCACGGCCTATAATTTATTTGACTACTGCAAACGCAAATTTATTGATGCTGTCAATAATTTGTTTGATCTCGGGATGCAAATGATTACCAAAACCGCGGTTATTTCGCCGCTTATGCACTTTATATCCTCGTTCGGTATTGCTTTTGTGATTTGGTACGGCAGCCATCTTATTGTTACCCATCAAATCACCGTCGGTAATTTTGCCTCGTTTATTACCTCGTTGGTGATGCTTTATAATCCGCTCAAATCAATCGGCAACAACTATAACGGCGTTATTTTCTCATTGATGGCGGTTGAGCGCGTGTTTGAAAAATTACGGCTGATTCCGAAAGTTAAAAATTGCGAAAATCCGGTGATCATGGAACATTGTAACGGCGAAATCGAATATCGCGATGTTTGCTTTGAATATGTTGAAGGCAAACCGGTGTTGAAGCATATCAATTTGGAAATTAAGCACGGACAAACCGTGGCGTTGGTCGGCAACTCCGGCGGCGGAAAAACCACCGTATCGTCCCTGTTGCCGCGTTTTTATGACGTTACCGGCGGCGAAATTCTGTTAGACGGTATCAATATTAAAAATATTGAAATTAACAGCCTCAGAGATCAGATTTCCATTGTTTTTCAGGATAACTTCCTGTTTGGCGGTACCATTCGCGAAAACATTTTGTTCGGTAATCCGAATGTCAGCGAAGAACAAATCAAGCAAGCCGTTAAATCTGCCTGTTTGGACGAATTTATTGCTTCGCTGGAGAACGGGCTGGATACGCAAATCGGTGAGCGCGGAGTTATGCTTTCCGGCGGTCAGAAGCAGCGGATTGCCATCGCGCGGGCGTTTATCAAAAATGCACCGATTTTTATTTTGGATGAGGCAACCTCGGCTCTTGATAATAAATCCGAAGCCATCGTTCAAAACGCTATTGATAATTTGATGAAAGACCGGACGGTTATGGTGATAGCACACCGTCTTTCAACCGTGCGTAATGCCGATAAAATTGTGGTGATTAAAAACGGCGAAATTGCGGAACAAGGTTCTCATGAAGAACTCTTACATCAAGAAGGCGTTTATGCCTCGCTTTATGCTTCCCAGTTGGTCTGAGCCGCACCGCTCTTCTTCTTTTTATGTCTTTTGCGTTTCTTTTTAGCAGGTTCGACGCCGGTCGGACGTGCATCCATTTGCATGCCGAGAACATAATCCGTATCATCGTCGTCATCTTCGTCCAAAAGCTCTAACGGCGAACGACGTGAATTTTTGCTCTTTTCATGGGTTTGCGCTGCTTGTTGTTCGGCATCGATTTGCGCTAACAGCTCGGCTCTTTCGCGCTCCAATTCCGCAAGGCGGGCGCGGGCATCCGTTTTATTTTGATTGCTTTTTGCTTTTTCCCGTTTGGCTTCTTCTCTGGCTTGCGCTTCGGCAGCGGCCTTGGCCTCCGCCTCCGCTTTAGCTCTGGCTTTTGCCTCTTCTCGGGCACGGGCTTCGGCCTCGGCTCTGGCCTTTTCCTCGGCGCGGGCTCTGGCTTTGGCTTCTTCTCGGGCACGAGCCTCTGCTTCTGCTTGCGCTTTAGCTTCGGCTCTAGCTCTGACTTTGGCCTCTTCTTTGGCTCTGGCTTCAGCTTCGGCCTTTGCTTTGGCTTCTGCCTTGGCTTTTGCTTTAGCATCTTCCTTTGCCTTTGCAATTGCTCTTATGGTCGCTTCTTCCTCGGCTTTGGCCTCGGCTTGCGACCGCATTTCAGCGGCAATAATTTCTTCCATTTCCTTTTCGCGAGCTTCGGCGCGGGCTCTTTTTTCAACCGGAATACGGTTGTAAGCCTCCATATCTTTTTTGCGTTGAATCACAATTTGTTTTTTGCGCCAATAAAGCAAACGCGAAAGAAAACCTAATGCATCTTTGTAATAGATGACACCAAAAACCAAAAAGGAAGCGACAACACCTGAAATAACGCTGTATTTCAGCGAATAATGATATATTCTCAAAGCAAATTCGGCAATGATAATACCGGACAGGAAAAACGCCATCAGCAGATAGCGCTTTAACTTTACACCTTTGCTTTTCATAAAAGCGTAGGTCAAAAACAGAACATAAATCGTAATAACCAGCGACATCATTGATGAAAAGTTGTAATTAACCGTTATCGGATACAAAATCACCGAACAAATCAATAAAGCACCTTCCGCCATGTATAAGGTTGCCGGCGGAAAGTTTCTGGTTTCCAATATAACATCAATACTAACCCGCATCAGGCTGATGATCGATGTCAGACCGATAACAAGCATCGTTAAATACAGCAAGTATTTACCGAAAAAGATGTTATCGGCCATATTTGCCGATAGCGCGTTATAGAGGTTGGCGCCGCTGTAAACAATACTGATGATAAAATCATGCGTCGGGTTCCATGAGATAATCAGCAGATTCCATAAAAGGATGATACCGGTTTGCCAAAAGGTCGAACGCCAGAAAATTGCTTTACCGACTTTTTCATTTTTTAAATACGGTGCAATCAAAGATGATTTCAGGGCCTGAATACCGCTGACGGCACCTGCCGAAATCGTAAAAAACATCAGCGGATAAGCAAATTTAAGTTCCTGATAAGACCACGGGCTGAAATCCATCGGGATGACTTTCATTTTATCAATTGAGCAAATCACAAAATACAGTGTTGTAATAATCAGAAAGGCCGCCGTTGTGATGCCCATACGGATAAAACCGCGCGGTGATAACAGACAGAAAACAACGATCATCAGAAGCATCAACATCCATTGTGAACTGCCGAAGGCACTGCTGTTCAAATCTGTTAAGAAAATAAAGTTGCTGCATATACAAACACACATAAAGGCAACCAGTGCCCAACGTAAAGTCAGATATACGCGCTTGCCCCATTTATTCAATAAAAAGGTGTTGATGGTCTGACCGTTCACCACGGCATACATGCCGCCGTAATAAGCCATACCGGCACCGAAAAACGTGGTGCCGATGACAAACCAAGCCATTGCCAACGGGCCATACATCAACCCGATGACAATACTGAAAAAGCTCTCTGTACCGAAAATGAGCCCCAGTTGTGCCAACTGCAATGCCCGCGTTGACATCGGATTATATTCGTTGTCTGTGGTGAAAACGTGGCGTCGATGTATATCAATACCAAATTTTTTTTCAACACCTTGTTCAAGCAGTTTACAGCCCAGCAACAGGCAAATAAATGAAATAATCCAACCCAGCATCGCAACCCTTTATTTTTGAATAATTATCTTACTGCCTTTCATCGTAGCATGTCCGCCTAAAGGAATCGTTAAAATCGGCGTCGTGTGTCCGTAATCGACATTGGCAACAACCGGCATATCGCGCAATTCCGGCTTGTTATTGATGATAAATTCCAATGTTTCGCGGTCTATTTTAGAACCTTTTTGGAAACGACCGATAACCATACCTTTCACATTTTTAAAGTCCGATTGATGACACAAAGCCTGTAAATTACGGTCAAAAGCCTGCGGATAGCTCTCGGCATCGTCTTCTATCATCAAGATGGTGTCTTTTTCAAATTTCGGCTGATACGGCGTTCCCAAAAGCAAATTATAGGTGCATAAATTGCCGCCGATAATCGTTCCGGCAGCTTCGCCTTCATGCAACACCCAGAAGCCGTCATTTTTAATAAATTCGCGTTTTTCCTGATCAATAAACCAAGCGTCATCGCTCCATTCATCGCTCGGTTTTAATTCCAACGGTTCATCGGAAAACAGCATACTTTGCATATTTTGCAGCGTGTATTCGCAGCCTTTCTTCATGCCGATGGAGCTGAAATGCGGTCCGTAATAGGTTTCCAAACCGGTTTTGGCGGTAATGGCAGCCAAAACAGCCGTAATATCCGAAAAGCCGCAGATAATTTTCGGATTGGAACGAATGACATCATAATCCAAATGCGCTAAAATCTGATTGCTGTTGAAACCGCCGATCACCGTAAAAATCGCTTTAACCGATTTATCCTCAAAAGCCTGCATCATATCATCAACGCGCTCCTGAACGGAACCCGTGCCCAGCAGATTCCACTTATCATCGGTCGTGTTGTGTGCAAACTCAACCGTTAAACCCATTTGATTAAAGCGTTCCAAAGCAATTTGCCGACAATCGGCACCGATAAGCTTTAAGCCGCGCGAAGGCGCAATAACCATAATTTTGTCGCCCTTTTGCAATTTCTGCGGAATTATTTTTTGCATCATTCTTCTCCTTTTTCATTTAACGGCTTACAACCGCAATATTTTTGACTGTATAAATCCAACTCTTTAATCAGGCGCATGCGCAACTCTTGCATGCCGTTTTTCCGCCCTTCGATTTCAACATACGGAACACCGGTTGCCGCGGCAGCTTTATGCGCCATTTCCTGCACCTGCGCCAAGTTTTTATAACGCGAAACGCCCAAAACCGAAGCAACGGCGTCATACCCGTTGGCTTTGGCGTATTTCATCACCCTTTCAAGGCGCATATAAAAACAGATACTGCAACGTTTACCGCGTTCCGGTTCGTTTTCCAAACCTTTCGTCAACTGACACCAACGCTCATTATCATACTCTAATTCAATAAAATCAACCCCATATTGTGCACACAGGCGTTTATTTTCGGCGCAACGCTTCTGGTATTCGGCCAGTGGTCTGATATTCGGGTTATAAAATACAACGGCAAAATCCGTGTGTTGTTCTGCCAAAGTTTTGACAACGGCGCATGAACACGGTGCACAGCAGGAAAGCAATAAAATTCGGCCGTTTGCTGTCATAGTCTGCCCTTCAAATATTGTCCGGTGAAACTGCCGGCAGCCTTGGCAACCGCCTCCGGTGTGCCGGTGGCAATAATCTTACCGCCGCCGTCGCCGCCTTCCGGTCCGACATCAATAATGTAGTCGGCAACTTTAATCACATCGAGATTATGTTCGATGACCACCACGGTGTTGCCCTCTTCTACCAACAAATTCAACACATTCAGCAAATTTTTAATATCTTCAAAGTGTAATCCCGTCGTCGGTTCGTCCAAAATATACAAAGTTTTACCGGTGGCTTTTTTATTGAGTTCTTTGGTCAGCTTAATGCGTTGTGCTTCGCCGCCCGAAAGCGTGGTGGCCGGTTGTCCGAGTTTCATATAGCCCAAACCGACACGCCGCAACAACTCCAGTTTACGCTTAATTGCCGGCACATTGGCGAAAAACTCGTGCGCATCATCAATTGTCATATCCAACACATCGGCAATGGATTTATCTTTATATTTGACTTCCAGCGTTTGGCGATTATAGCGCGTGCCATGGCAGGCGTCACACGGAACATAGACATCCGGCAAAAAGTTCATTTCAATTTTCATCACGCCGTCGCCCTTACAGGCTTCACAACGTCCGCCGACAACATTAAACGAAAAATATCCGGAAGTATAACCGCGGGCTTTAGCCTCAGGCAAACCGGCAAACCAATCGCGGATATTGGTAAACACACCGGTATAAGTTGCCGGATTGGAACGTGGTGTGCGCCCGATCGGCGATTGATCGATATCAATCACTTTATCAATATTTTCCAAGCCGATGAGTTTATCATAAGGTCCCGGCGGCACACGACTGCCGTTCAGTTCTTTATCAACGGCTTTGAAAAGCGTTTCCAAAATCAGCGAAGATTTACCGCTGCCGGAAATACCTGTCACGCAGGTTAGTGTTCCCAGCGGAATCTTTACATTGACATTTTGCAAATTGTTGGTGCGCGCACCCTTAATTTCTAAAAACTTGCCATTACCTTTGCGACGCTTCGCCGGCAACGGAATACTCTTGATGCCGTTCAAATATTGTGCCGTCAAGCTGTTCGGGTTTTTCAAAACCTCGGCAACCGTGCCGGATGCTGTTATCTCGCCGCCGAAAGTGCCGGCTTTCGGCCCCATATCAATCAAATAATCAGCTGTACGCATGGCGTCTTCATCATGCTCAACCACAATCACCGTGTTGCCGATATCCCGCAGCCGTGTCAAGCTTGCCAACAATTTATCGTTATCGCGTTGATGCAAACCGATGGAAGGTTCATCCAAAACATACATCACACCGGTCAAGCCGGTGCCGATTTGCGAGGCCAAGCGAATCCGTTGTGCCTCACCGCCCGAAAGCGTACCCGATTGCCGCGAAAGTGAAAGATAATCCAACCCGACATTATTCAAAAAACTTAAGCGCTCGGAAATTTCTTTGATAATTTTGCGCGCAATTTCGCGTTTTTGCGGCGTTAATTGTTCTTCAATGTTTTGAAACCATTTCAGCGCCTGTTTCACCGACATATCCGAAACTTCGATAATATCTTTACCACCGATTTTGACCGCCAACGCTTCCGGTTTAAGTCTTTTACCGTGGCAGCATTCACACGGCGCCGACGATTGATAGTGTGATAATTCATCGCGCGAAGCGGCTGATTCCGTTTCCAAAAAGCGTCGTTCCATGTTCGGAATCACGCCCTCAAACGGCTTATCGCTTACCCACTTGGAATACACCATCGGCACACACTTGTTGCCGGAACCGTATAAAATGGTTTCTTGAGCGTACGCCGGCAGATCTTTCCACGGTGTTTTGTTGGAAATTCCCAAATATTCGCACAAAGAATTAAGTGTCTGTCGGTAAAAAATCGAATGACTGCTGACCGACCACGGCGCAATTGCACCGTTGGCCAAACTTAAATTTTCGTTCGGCACCACCAATTCCGGATCCATGTATAAACTGGCGCCCAAACCGCCGCAATTCGGGCAGGCGCCTTCCGGATTGTTAAACGAAAACAGCCGTGGCTCCAATTCTTCAATCGTAAAGCCGGATACCGGGCAGGCAAACTTTGAGGAAAACGTGCTGACGGACTTATCTTGCATATTTTCAACGTATAAAATACCGTTGCCGATTTTCAGCGCCACTTCAACCGACTGCGCCAACCGCCCTTCTATGCCGTCTTTCATCACAATGCGGTCAACCACCACTTCAATATCGTGCTTTTGATTTTTGTTTAAATCCGGCACCTCGTCGATATTATAAATTTCGCCGTCAATATTCAGACGCTGAAAGCCTTTCTTTTGCAGCTCGGCAAACTCTTTTTTGAACTCGCCTTTTTTGCCGCGCGCCAACGGCGCCAATATCACCAGCTTACTGCCTTGCGGAAACGTCATTATTTTATCAATCATTTGCGAGCTTGACTGTGCCTCAATCGGCAAGCCGGTCGCCGGTGAATACGGCGTTCCCGCCCGCGCCCACAGCAAACGCATATAATCATAAATTTCAGTTACCGTCCCGACGGTTGAACGCGGATTATGCGAAATGGTTTTTTGCTCTATGGAAATAGCCGGCGATAAACCTTCTATCGAATCGACATCAGGTTTGCTCATTAAATCAAGGAATTGTCGCGCATAGGCAGACAAACTTTCCACATAGCGGCGCTGACCTTCGGCATAAATTGTATCAAATGCCAATGATGATTTGCCGGAACCGGATAAACCGGTAATAACGGTCAATTTGTTCTTCGGAATATTCACGTTGATATTCTTCAGATTATGCTGACGTGCTCCTTTAATTTCAATGTATTTATTTTCCGGCATAAACTTTCTCCTCTTTGCGCTTGAACTATATATCCTTATCGCCCTTTTGGCAACCTTTTAATAATTTATTGCAAATATAAATTTATTTGCTATATTTACAACAGGTTAACAAAGTAAAAAAATGCGTTGGTCAGTTCTACTTTTTTGTTTTTTGATTACGGTTGCGACATCATTTCCGTCGCGTGCCGAAGTAACGGTTGCGGCCGTTGTGCCCAAAAGCGGTGATTATGAGCAACAGGGTACCGAGCTTTTGAAAGGTATTCAAAAGGCCATTGACGAGCTTAATCAGGACGGCGGTATTCTCGGCAAAAAAGTCGCTCTGCTGCCGATTGATGACCAATGCAATAACAGCATTGCCATCTCGACCGCACAGATGATCTCCATTTTAAAAGATAAAAACATCAGATTGGTTGTCGGTCCTTATTGCGCCAATTCTTTCGATCAGGTTGCCGATATTTATGCCAATGCGCATATTTTTCAAATTATTCCGACTGCCATCAATTACACACAAGCCAAAACCATTAAAAAAGGCCTGATTAAAATGTTGGGTTATACCAATCAGGAAGCGCGGGATTTCTTTGCTTTTTATAACAAAAAATTTGCCGGTCATAAAGTTGCCGTTATATCCAAAACCGATGACAGTGAGAGCATGGAAGAAGCCGATGCCATCATCAAAGAATTTCAGCAGCACGGCAAGTCCATTTTGGTTAAATTGTACACTTATGATATGACCAACCGTAATTATGATAAGTTGGCCAGTATGGTTGTTAGCGACGGTTATCAAATTGCCTTTTTGCTCGGCACTTCCAAAAATATACGCAAAATGGCGCGTTCCTTAAAAGATATTCAAGAGGATTTCATTTTGTTCACCAACAAATATTCTGCCACGCAGGAATATTTCGATTATTTGGACCATTTGGCCGACGGCACCTATTTTATGGAACTGCGCGGTCATACGGATGATCCGGATTTTGCCGAAACGCTGGTCAAATTGCGGCTCAGCGGCTTTGAAATCGACGGGCTGTCAATCTACGGCTATTCTGCCGTTAAATTATGGGCACAGCTGGTTAAAAAAGCCAAGTCTTTTGATTATAACAAACTTTCAACCGCCGTTAATGATAAGACCATTCGCACCGAATTCGGCAACCGAATGTTCCACAACGGCGCGCCGAAAGTCAGCGAACCATACGCCATTTTCAAATATCAGGACGAACAATACGAAAAAGTCTATTGATACTCGACTGTGTCATCTTCATAAAACACATGCAGGAAAACAACCGGTTTAATCTCCGTTTGCGCAAAAACGCGGCGCCGAATCTGCCCGCGAATAAAGTCTTCAATCTGATTATGATTTTCACACTCCTCCAGCTTTCTGGCAATCAGCGGCTTCACTTCGGCAATAATTTCCGCCGACAGTTTATCCCAATCATCGCTGTTTAAAATATCAATGGAAGACAGCTGTAAATCGAGCAATTCTCTGTTTTTAATCACAGCGCTGACAAAAAGCGAACAATTATAGGCTATGCGCTTGCGGTTTTTAATCACTTCCGAGCTCAGCGAAACCGGATGATTTCTATCCCAACCGATGATATCTTCGGCAATCTGTTCCAAACATTCGATATGTTTGTCTTTTAACAAACAAATATCGCCGTTACGCGCCGAAAAAACGTCTTGAACCCCGCATTGCAAAGCAAACCGCTTATGC
>JAGCYN010000054.1 GCA_017960745.1 Alphaproteobacteria bacterium
AAAGGAAAAGTAATCGGTTTAATCGGACCGGACGGTGCCGGCAAAACCACGCTGATACGTCTGATTCTCGGTCTGTTTGAGCCGACAAGCGGGCAAATTTCGGTTTTGGGCTTCAATCCGGTTGAACAAACACACAATCTGCACCAAAAAATCGGTTATATGCCGCAGAAATTCGGCCTTTATGAAGACTTAACCATTTGGGAAAATATGAATTTATACGCCGATTTAAAAGGTCTTGATGCCGGCGAGCGGCAAAAACAGTTTGATTGGCTGCTGACATTTACCGGTCTGGCGCCGTTTACTAAGCGGTTGGCCGGCAGACTTTCGGGCGGCATGAAGCAAAAGCTCGGTCTCGGCTGTACCCTGCTCGGGCGGCCGCAACTGCTGTTGTTGGACGAACCGGGGGTCGGCGTTGATCCGATATCGCGCCGCGAGCTGATGAAAATGGTATACAGCCTGCGCGATGAAGGCATTACCGTGTTGTGGTCAACCTCGTATTTGGACGAGGCGGAAAAATTTGACAGCGTGTTATTATTGAACGGCGGTAAGCTGATTTTTGACGGCAACCCGCGCCGACTGACGCAAAAACTCAACAACCACGTCTATCAAACCGTCAAGATTGATAAAAACCCTCGCGAACAACTGCGCAAACTGATGAAGAGCGGCTTAGATATTATTGATGCCGTCATTTCGGATTGCCGCATTCGTATGGTCATCAAAGACAAGAAAACAATCCAAAAATTGGGGGCCGGAATTGAGCCGACAACGCCGCGCTTTGAAGACGCGGTCATCGACATTTTGGGCGGCGCCCCGATGGAGCCTTCCGCTATTGCCGAACAAATTGACGTCCGCAACATGGCCGATATCGTCATTAAGGCCGAGAATCTGACAAAAGTTTACGGCTCGTTCACCGCCGCACATGACATTTCGTTTCAAATCAAGCGCGGTGAAATTTTCGGGTTGCTCGGTCCGAACGGCGCCGGCAAGTCAACCACCTTTAAAATGCTGTGCGGGTTGGCCAAGCCGACTTCCGGTCGCGGCAGTATTTTGGGCACGGATATGATTGCCGATCCAGCCGCGGCACGCGCCAAACTCGGTTATATGGCGCAAAAGGTCTCTCTGTTTTCTACCCTGACGGTTGAGATGAATTTGAACTTTTTTGCCGGAATTTACGGACTTTATGGCAAAAATAAAATCCAAAGAATTAATAAGATGATTGATGTGTTTGAATTAAAACAATATTTGCATCAAATTGCCGGTGATTTACCACTTGGTTTCAAACAACGTTTAGCTCTTGCCTGCGCCATTATGCATAATCCCCCTATTCTATTCTTGGATGAGCCGACCAGCGGCGTTGACCCGTTAACGCGGCGTGAGTTTTGGAACCACATCAACTCCATGGTGGAAAAAGGCGTCACCGTAATGGTTACCACCCACTTTATGGACGAAGCGGAATATTGCGACCGCATTGCACTGATTTATCAGGGCGAAGCCATCAAAATCGACACGCCCGGCAACCTGAAGAAACCGGGTGAAAGCATGGAAGATGCCTTTATTCGTATTATTGAAGAACATTCGCCGGAGGTATCATCATGAGAATCTTGCGGGCATTGGTTTATAAAGAGTTTTTGCAGATTATCCGCGACCCGAGCAGTATTCTGACTGCGCTCATTCTGCCGTTTATTCTGATTTTAATCTTTGCCACCGCCATTAATTTGGATAACAACACCATTCAGACCGGCTTGGTGATTGAGGGCAATCGTCAGCAAATCAACGATGTGATTGCCTCTTTCGAAGGCAGTAAGTTCTTGGATATTCGCCGTTACGACAACCGGCAGGACGCGCAAAACGCCCTCATTCGCGGCGATATCCGTGCGCTGGTGGTATTACCGAACAATTTTGCCAAGGATTTGACCACCGTTCAAGATGCGCCGTTACAAGTGATTACCGATGCCTCGGATCCGAATATTGCGCTGTTTTCGGCGGCTTATATCCAAGGCATTGTCGCCCATGCGCAAAAATTGCTGATTGCGCAGCACGGCTACACCACCAATATCGGCATTCAAATTGAGCAAATTTCGTGGTACAACCCCGAACTCAAGAGCCGTTATTATATTTTGCCGAACTCGATTGCCATCATCATGACGCTGATCGGCATGCTTCTAACAGCATTGGTGATTGCGCGCGAATGGGAGCGCGGCACCATGGAATCGCTGTTGACCACCAAGGCCTCGAAGTTGCAAATCATTCTTTCCAAATACATTGCTTATTATTGTTTGGCGATGTTTTCTTCCGCCTTTTGCACTTATTTAAGCGTTGTCATCTTTGATGTGCCGTTCCGCGGCTCATATCTGGTTTATTTCATCACGTCCAGTTTGTTTTTGTTCCCGTCTTTGGGAATGGGCTTTATCATCTCAACATTGGCGAAAAATCAGTTTCTGGCTGCTGTTGCTGCCGTCATGTTCGGCTTTTTACCGGCGATTATGCTTTCCGGCGGTTTGTTTGAAATTTCCTCGATGCCGGCGGTTATTCAGCCGTGGACCAACATTATTCCGGCAACACATTTCGTGCCGATTATCAAAAATCTGTTTATTGCCGGCAACATCTGGCCGATTATTTGGGAAAAGAGCCTGTATCTGCTGATTTACGGTCTGATTTTGTTTGTCATTCTCTATCGTGTGACCAAGGAGAGATTGGAATAATGAGTGCGTTTTTAACATCAATGTTTGCCGTATGGGCGCTGGTCATCAAGGAATTTCAGATTATCTGGTCCGATCCGAAGAATCGCGTGATGATTATTTGCCCGCCTATTTTGATGTTGGCGGTGTTTGCCTTTGCCGCCACCTTTGAAGTTAACAGCATTTCGATGTTGATTTATAACAAAGACAACTCGGCAATTTCGCGCGCACTGACCGACAAACTTGCAAACACGCCATACATCAAACACATTCACAGCGTTGATAACCCGCAAGAGCTGCAACGCCTGCTTGATAACGAAAAAGCCTTTGTGGCGCTGACCATACCGGAAGATTTTGCCCAAAAAATATACCGTGGTGAAGCACCGACCGTGCAACTCATCTTGGACGGACGCAAATCTAACACCGCGCAGGTGGTCAGCGGCTACATCACGCTGATTATGAACTCATTTCAATACGAAATCGAGGGCGGCGATTTTGCCAAGTCGCCAATCCGAATGCAGGTGCGGCATTGGTTTAATCCGGAGCTCAATTACCAATGGTATATTGTCATTTCGTTCATGGGAGTTTTGGTCACGGTGATGATGCTGGCCATCACGGCGCTTTCGGTGGCGCAGGAAAAGGAACTCGGCACTTTTGACCAGGTGTTGGTATCGCCGCTCAAACCGTTTCAAATTCTCATCGGCAAAACCATTCCGGCCATTTCGGTGGCTTATTTTGACTTAACGATTATGATTTTGGCCGGCCACTTTATTTTCCACATTCCGGCGGCGCGCGGTTACATCATGATTTATGCCTGCATTCTGGTGTTTTTGCTCTCGATTGCCGGCATCGGTTTGTTTATTTCCACCATCTGCCAAACCCAGCAACAAGCCATTTTCGGTGTCTTTTTCTTTCTGGCGCCGACCTTTTTACTTTCGGGCTTTATCACGCCGATTGAAAATATGCCGGAAATATTACAAAAAACAAGTCCAATCAATCCGTTAACGCACTTTTTTAAACTAATGCGCGGACTTTTTTTGAAGGAAATTGATAACACCGCCGTCTGGGAAAGTATTTTTCCGTTGCTGATTATCGCCGTCTGTACACTCAGCTTCGCCTGCTGGTTCTTTAACCGCAAAATCAATTAAGAATTGATGGCTTTTAACGGCGTTTTCCGGCAAAGAATATACCTGTCATCCTTCGTACGGCACGATGTGTCCGTGCGTCCAAGGATCTCATCTTTCAATGCGCCAGCATTGCTTCCGATTTCCCGCAAGGGGAAGAACAAATTTGAAGATCCCTTGACGCTTGGACGAGCGCCAAACGATGGATGACAGCGTTTGTTTGATGTTCCCAT
>JAGCYN010000055.1 GCA_017960745.1 Alphaproteobacteria bacterium
CCTTGCACGATGCCGCCAACAATCATCACGGCGGCGGTGCGCACGGCGGCAGCGTTCGCGGTGGTGACGGCGCTCATGACGGCGCGGCGACAACCACACCTGAAGTCAATTTGGTAGAAATGACCGGTAAAACCGTTGACGCCGAAGTCAAAAGACTGTTATCCGGTTTTGAACCGGCCAAAGTTGATGAGGCGCTCAAAGTTTATCACGAAGCGATGAAAAGCGGCAATTATGACCGCGCTACCGAAATTTTGAAAGCCGCCAGCAAAGCTTCCGGTAATGATAACTTTGAGAGCAGTGAACTGTTCAAAATGCACCGTGACCACTTGAATACGATCATGGGCAATGCGGCAACCCATATTGATGATATGGCTGCAAAAGTTGAGCCGGCCGGCTACACACACCAAATTCAAGGCAGTGCACACCGCACTTTGTTCGGCTATCAAAAGGAACAAACCGCCGTTCCGATTGACGATGACCGTCCGGTTTCGTCTCCGCGTGCCTTTGGCCAAGCAGCTCAAAAGTTGCAGGAAGAGATGCCGAATAAGAGCCGTTTCTCCCTTGAGGATAATCAAGGGAATTCAGCCAAAGTTCATATCAAAAATGATGGTGATATGAAGATTAAAGGCAAATACTTTGATGCCGAAGGTAATCCGTATAAGCAAACCACAACCATTGACGCTCAAACCGGTATTGAAGAATCGAAATATTCCGGCGCCACCGTTCCGGGAAATACCGTCGGTGCAAATGGTGAAGATGATGTGGTTGTGAAAGCCATTTCTCATGCCAAAGGTCGTATGCAAATCATTAAAGACGGTGCGGCAACCACCGATGAAGGCGGCAGAACTGATTTATATGACGGCGGTTCATCCAAACATCATGATTTCTACACCGTTAAATATGATGAGAGCGGTAAACGCATTGAGGTTTCTGCCCCGATGACGGAAAAAGCCGCCAATGCCGCGCTGAAGGCTTATAAAGAAAGTCTGACACAAGGCGGTAAATAAAGAATTATTTTAACACCGATTGAAAACGCATTGCATTCCCTGATTGCAATGCGTTTTTTGCTTGCATAATTATGCAATCAACTTATATTATTAGCAGAACGTTTTTTATGAAAGGAATATTATCATGGAAATTCTCGCTATTGTTCTCATCATTTTAGTCTTGTTTGTTTTGTTGAATTCCATTGTCATTGTGCGACAAGGTTACGAGTACACTGTGGAAAACTTCGGTAAATGCACCCGTTCGTTAAAACCGGGGTTTCACGTTTTGATTCCGATTATTGAAACCATCGGTGCCCGCATCAACCGTAAGGAAACGGTTTTGGAAGTGGCTTCACAGGAAGTGATTACCAAAGATAACGCCATGGTTACCGTAAACGGCGTGTTATTCTATCAAATTCAAGATGCCGTTAAAGCCGCTTATCAGGTTGAAAATTTGGATTATGCCATTATGAATTTGGTCATGACCAACATCCGTACGGTGATCGGCAGTATGGAAATTGATGAGTTATTGTCGCAACGTAATGTGATTAACCAAAAGTTGTTGGATGTTGTGGATGTAGCGACTATTCCGTGGGGCGTTAAAGTAACGCGTGTTGAAATTAAAGATATTACCCCGCCGTCAGACTTAATTGATTCAATGGCTCAACAAATGAAGGCCGAACGTGAAAAGCGTGCCAACATTTTGGAAGCGGAAGGTGTACGACAGGCAGAAATTTTAAGAGCCGAAGGTGAAAAACAAGCTATCATCTTGGATGCCGAAGGTAAAAGAGAAGCGGCATTCCGCGAAGCCGAAGCTCGTGAACGTTCTGCTAAGGCGGAAGCCGAAGCTACCCGCATGGTTTCGGAAGCCATCGCCAACGGTAACCAAAACGCCCTCAACTACTTCTTGGGGCAAAAATATATTGAAGCTTTGCAAGGTATTGTGACCTCACCGAATGAAAAATTATTGATGATGCCGGTCGATACGGCCAATTTGTTGGGCACCATTGCCGGTATTTCCGAAATTGCCAAAGACAGCTTCGCAAACAAAAAATCTGCAACCAAGAAAGGGGAATAAACAATGTTTGATTCCGTTATTACCAATTGGATTATTGTCGGTTTGGCGTTATCTTTGCTTGAACTGATGGTGCCGGGCGTCTATCTGATATGGTTCGGCTTGGCCGCATTTGTGATGAGCATCATTCTCTATTTTGTGCCGATGATGGTATTCACCACGCAACTTATTTGGTTTGCGCTGATTTCGGCAGTGTTTGCATTGGGCGGCTTCTTTTTCTATCGCTATCTGTTTAAGAAAATTAAAGAGCCGGCCGAATATCAAAACTTGAATGACTCTGCCGAACAATTGGTCGGCAGACTGGTAACGTTATCCGCCGATTGTGAAGATAACCAAACCAAAGTCAAAATCGGCGACACTTATTGGCTGGCCTACTGTGAAAAACCGCTGAAAACCGGTGATACTGCCAAAGTTGTCGGCGTTAAAGACAGTTTGATTTTGGTGATTGAATAACCGCTTTAAAAACAGCAAAAGGAGGGATTGTATCCCTCCTTTTTTTTATTTCCCGAAACGATTTTCACGCCTCGCCTTCCAAAACGATTTCCCGCGCCAATTCCAACATCGCTGTCCGTTGTTCTTCGGTCAGCGGCTGTTCCAAGACCTTGTCAATGAATTCCATCATCGAATCAAAATCAAGTTGTTTGAGGTTGCGCTTTAATTCTTCTCGCCCCACGCTGAACGTTCCGTCCGCGTTGAGCCCGAACTTCGAAACCGTACCGTCCAAACCGCGTTTTTGCGCTTCTTCATGCACCATCTGATACAAATGTTCGACCATCGCTTTTTCGGTCTCCGAAAAACTGAAACACTGGACAAATTTTTGCATTTCTTGGATTGATTCCATGGTTGCAATCAAGGTAGCGGTATCCATTTCCATCGGTGGGAAAGCTTGCAAGCTTTGAGCTAACAAGCAGAGTTTTCGCTGAAATTCGCTGTTCATAACACAAATATATCTTAAAGATTAAACATTTTCTTCATTATACCTACAATTTGACAAAAATCAAGTACTTTAATCTATTTTATGCTTGCACTTATCTTATTTTGCCATAAAATGATGTCAAAATATCAGGGAGAAAAAATCTATGCTTCATATCGGTTGTCATCTGTCAATTTCAAAAGGCTTTGAACATATTGCGAAAGAGGCCGTTTCCATATCTGCCGACACTTTTCAGTTTTTTACACGCAATCCGCAGGGCGGTAAAGCAAAAGACCTCGATCTCAAGGATATCGAGCAATATCGCTCGTATGCCGCTACGCATCATTTTGCGCCGATTGTGGCACATGCGCCCTACACTTTGAACCCCTGTTCCGATAATCCGCAAACGCGTGAATTTGCCGAAATGGTTTTTACGGACGATTTGCGGCGCATGGAACATGTGCCGAACAATTACTATAATTTCCATCCGGGTTCGCATGTCGGGCAAGGCAGCGCTCAAGGCGTAGCCATGATTATTGATTTATTGAATAAAATTCTATCGCCGATGCAAACGACAACGGTGTTGCTGGAAACTATGTCCGGCAAAGGCTCCGAAGTTGGGGCGACTTTTGAAGAATTGGCACAGATTATTGCCGGGGTAAATTTAAAAGAAAAAATGGGGGTCTGTTTAGACACCTGTCATGTCTTTGCCGCCGGTTACGATATTGTCAATCAGCTTGACGATGTTTTGGAGAAATTTGATAAAATTATCGGGCTGGAACGACTGAAAGCTGTTCACTTGAACGACAGTCTGATGCCGTTTGCCTCGCATAAAGATCGCCATGCCAAAATCGGTGAAGGTCTGATCGGCGCCGAGGCTTTGGTCCGTTTTATCAATCATCCGAGTATCAAAAATTTACCGCTCATCTTAGAAACGCCGAATGAAATTGACGGATATGCCAAAGAAATCGAATTTCTGCGTCATCAGGCAATCTAGTCTGACTTTTATAAAAAAAACAAACCTGAAAACTTAAAAATTTCAGGTTTGTTTTTGTATGGAATCAGCTCAAAACACTCCCTTACCTCCGGTGCCTTCTTGAAGGTGGAGGCGGCGGTGGCGTCGGACGATAGTAATAAGGCCGATAGTATGGTCTGTAGTAGTACGAAGGTGTATAATAAACACCGGGCGAATAATACACTCTCGGACCATAGCTGTAAGGCGTATCAACAACCGCAACGGTTCCGCAACTGGTGGCGAGCAAGCATATACTTACCAATGCCACAAAGAATAAAAACTTTTTCATAAGCCGATATTTAAGGTACAACAATATGTAAATTATCAATGCTCAGCTTACATATTAGTGAAAAAAATATCGTTTGTCCAGTTTTTTATCTTTCTTTGAAATATTCAAAATATGATTCTCCGTCCACCAACAAATCCGTCACCAGCGGTCGATGACCTTTGCGGTAAGAGAAAACCAGTTTGACCACACCGGCATTGACTTTTTTGGTCAGATTATCGGAATGTGCACGGTTAATATAGTAGTTATAATAAGGCTCAAACTCTTTTTGCGGACACAGATTATTCTCAAATTGACTGCAATCGGTTTTATCCCAATTCGGCTGCAAATTCATATAATAGCCGGAAAAGAAGTCTTTCGGATCATAACCCATCACCACCACTTCGACACGCTGAAAATTGCACAGTGCCGTGTAATAAATCATCATCAAAGCAAGCGCAACGGCCGGTAAAAAAAGCAACGGATAAAATTTATTTTTCATTTTCATTTCTCCATAATAAAGGGGCATATTTCATCAGACCGATAATCGTGATAATCATCAAAATACCGGAACCGATCAGATACATTCCCATATATTGCAAATCATCAACGTCGCCGTAATAAATCAAAATACGCAAAACCGCTAAAATTACCGCCGTATTGAAACCGCGACGATTGCGTGCTTTGAAAGCCAAAAATGCGAAAAAGGCACACATCATTAAACACGGAATCAAATCAAAAATATCTTCTTCGAAGGTGCCGCCGAACCAAATAATCAGCGCCAATGTTGCCAACACGCGCAAACGTCTCATCTGATGGTAATAAGTGTAAAACAGCATTAACATCACAAACACGCCCGGCAGAGCCATTTCAAACGTATGGCTGAACCAACTCGTGTGCATTTGAAACAGTAATAATGCTTCGAAAATCGTACCAACCAGGAATATCGGCATAAAGCTGAAACGACGCTTCACATAATTCAATCCGCCAACAACCAACGCCAACAACAAATACGGCGTGAATAAATTGACGTAAATCATTAAATTAGCAGCAACGGCATCAAAACGATGTACCGTTTCCACCACGCTGGCATAAATACCCATCATCAGCACACCGCTGTAAAAGCGTAACGGTGCGGTAATCTTCATATCGTCCTTCTGAGCGGAATTTACCCACAATTCGTAGATTATAAAATATCCATACAAGCAAACAGCGCTGAATGTATACAAATAAACATTCTCCATATAGAACATTTGTTGTATCCGAGTATCATCAATTTGTCCGATAAACACGCTGATAATATCGCGGAAAATAACCGAGTACATCCGCGTACCGATACAGAAAAGCGGCAGCCATAACCATAACAACGACGGCACAAACAGCAATAACGGCCAGCTGACCGCAGCCCACAACAGGCAACCGTTGGCAATGTTGGATTGCAATTGGAATACCTGTCCGATTAAGCCGATAACACCCATAATCAAAAAGGCAAAAACGCAAGCCACCACAATTTTTAAAACTTTTTTCTGTTTTTGTTCACACCAGATGAGCAACGTGGCATTGCCGACCAACGCCGTAACGGCACCAACCAGTTTTACCGCATTGGTAATATTGTGCCAGTTGTATGCCACCTCTGCCACAATACCCAAGCCGACCAGGAACGAAGCAAAATACAACAGCACGGTCATCCAATAATTTTCACCGTGCTTTGCCGTTTCATTCACTTTGTATTTTTTAAATTCCGTCGGCAGTTCCTCAGATGAATGTTTTGTCGCCGGCTCGCTGATTTGCGGTTCCGATGCCGCGGTTTCGGCAACACTTTTGACAACTTCATCGGTGCTGACAGCCGCTTTTTCAGCCGGCATTTTCCGACCGTTTTGCATTCCTAAAAAATACATGGCGGCACCAACCGCAACAATCAATAATAACGATATAAACGTCATCGCTTATTCTCCTTTATTTTCAGCCTTCAGCATAACTTCCGGCGCTTCAATACCCAACAGGTCCAGCAATAAAGTCAAAACATCTTTGACAGCTTTTGCCAATGTCAAACGCGATGCGGCCAATGCCTGATCATCAGCGCTCATAATCGGACAAGCGTTATAAAAAGTGCTGAATATCTGCGCCAAATTATAAGCATAATCAGCAATAATGCTCGGTTCTTTATCGGTATGCGCCCGCATCACGACATTATGTAACTGCGCCAATTTTAACGACAGTTCGCGTTCTTCCGGCGCCGCCAAAATCACCTTGCCGAACGACAGATTTTTCGCTTTTGCCTTGCGTAAAATAGAATTGATACGCGCCACGGCGTATTGGATATAAGGACCGGTCTTACCTTCAAACTTGGCAAATTCATCCAACTCGAAAATATATCCCGAAGCAATGGTGTTTTTCAAATCTTGAAACTTAATTGCAGCCACGGCAATTTGTGCAACCAATTTTTCGATTTCGGCCGTACCGTAGCCTTCAACCTCGCCGGCCTTCGGTAACGACAGCCGCACTTTATCTTTAGACATTTCAATCAGCGTATCCAAATTCATTACGCCGCCGTCGCGGGTTTTAAACGGCTTACCGTCAGCCCCGTTAACCGTGCCAAACACAATATGTTGCAGTTTCACGTTCGGTGCGAGATTCAGTTTTTGCGCACTTTCGAATACCTGCTCAAAGTGCAAAGTCTGACGGCTGTCCGTGAAATAAACAATTTCTTCGGCTTTCAAATCATCCGCCCGCATTTTGATGGTTGCAATATCCGTTAACTGGTAACCGAAACCGCCGTCGGATTTCACCAAAATAACCGGCGGTTTCGGCTTATTGCTTTCTTCCAGACGGATAATTTCGGCGCCTTCATCAATTTCAGAAATACCTTTTTCACGGGCCAGCTTAACGATTTCGCCGCAAGTCTCATGAGCATCACTTTCGCCCCACCATAAATCAAAATTCACATCCAGCTGACGATAATTTTCTTTGACCGCGGCAACCGAAACATCACGCAAATGCTGCCATGCTTTGCGATATTCGGCATTTCCCGCCTGCAACGCTGCCGTAATTTTGCGTGCGTTTTCTCTGGCACTTTCATCTTCTTTGCAACGAATATTGGCGGCTTTATAAAACTCGGTAATCTGCGCAATATCATAAGTTTCGACTTTTGCCAAATTGCCGTCATGAGCAATAATTTCCGATAAAATCATACCCATCGGCGTGCCCCAATCGCCCAGATGCACATCGGCAATCACATCATTTCCGACAAACTTTTCAATCCGCCGCACGGACTCGCCGATAACGCCGGAACGCAAGTGTCCGACGTGCATTTCTTTGGCTACATTCGGACCGCCGTAGTCTAGCACCACTTTGTGCGGATTGTCCGTTGTGCCGCAACCCAAGCGCTCATCCTGAGCAATCTTATCAATATTTTCCGCAATAAAATCATTTTTCAGTTTGATATTGATAAACCCCGGACCGTCAACCGTTACACGCTCCACAAAATCCGCCTGCTGTAATTTTTCGCTGATGGCGGTTGCAATTTCACGCGGATTTTTATGCGCTATTTTTGCCAACGCCAATGCGCCGTTGCATTGAAAATCACTTAAATCGGCACGGTCGGAAACCTTCACAACCGCAAATTTTTCATCCAATTCCAGCGACCGGAAAATCTCGCTTAAGGTTTGATTGATTTTATTTTCCAACAACAAATTCATCTTTTATTCCTTATTTTAAACATTGATAGTGCGCATGACTAGGCAACAACAATTTACCGTCAAAATACGTTTTTTTCACAAATTCGGCGCGCGTTCCCGTTTTGTGTTTTAAACATTCGTTATCTGCCATCTGTTGCAGTTCGGCCTCATCTGTCCACAGCGGATTATAGCATATAACCGGCTTTTCCGGCGTTGAAGGACCGCTGTAAAGCTGAGACACATCCTGCACGCCCGGATTGCGGCGGCGATCAATATAAGGATTTAACATACTACAACCGCTTAAAAAAAGCATGATGATTGTCATTAGAGTGAATTTTTGACTAGACAATTTTAAAATCTCCATTAAATTATACCTAGTTTGACTACCATAATAACAAAGAAATTTAAAATGAAAAGCGAAAATGAATATATTGGTGATGATAAGCTGCAAAAACTTTTAGAGCATTATGCCTGCCCGACGCCGCTGGAGGTGGTTAAGTTACGCTTTGCCGGCGCCATTTGCAGCCCGAACGGCGATTTGCGCCCGACCGACGTCATCTCGTCGTTGTGGGAAAATAACAACACACCGCGACTGGAAACCAAAAAAGAAGCCGAATTGTTTTTCAAGTTTTTTATGGGATTATGGGATGACATCTTTCACAAAATCACCCGCAATAACATTACCTTGCCGAAAATATCCGCAGATGATAATTTGCTCAAAGTTTGCGAATCGCGCTATGAAATGATAGAGCTCGGTTTTGTTGAAGGCTTTTGGGGCGGTCTGGAAGATATTAAAGTTCCGGCTCATGTTGCCGAAGTTGTTGATTCACTCAGCCGTCTGGCATTGCTGTACAAATCTTTGGCCGGCAAAATTACCCCCGGTAAAGAAAACAAAAACATCTTTACGGCGATTATTGATTGTGATAAAACGGTCAATAAGTCCATCGGTTATCTGATTGAACATTATGCATTGCCGCATATTGAAGAGTTAACAAGAACCGTTCATTGATTTATGAGGAAAACATTATGAAAAAATTTATTCTGATTTTATGTTCTGTTTTATTGTCGGCACATACCGCATCTGCCGATCAAGCGGATTTAACCAAAATTGAAAACTATCTGAATAATTTGAAATCACTCAAGGCCGGTTTTGTACAAATGGCCAGCAACGGCGGCACCGCCGAGGGCGTGCTCTATATTACCAAGCCAAGCAAAATTCGTATGGAATATACCGCGCCGGAACCGCTTTTGATTGTCGGCAACGGCGATTATGTGATTTATCATGACAAAGAACTCGACCAAATTACCAATATTGATTATAAAGACATTCCGGCAACCATGATTTTGACGCAAAAAATTAAATTTGACGGTAAAAATCTTAAAGTAACCGATTTGTATAAAGACAGCGGACAAACCTCAATTACGGTTGAAATGCCGAAAAATCAAGCAGTTAAACCGATTACATTAACCTTTGATAATAACCCGTTCCGGCTTAAACAATGGAAGGTGATCGACCAGCAAAATATTGAAGTAACGATTTCGCTTTTTGATATGGAAACCGATACTGATTTGAGCGCTGATTTGTTTAAATTTGATAAAAATGACCACAAGTCATCCAGTAAGACCAAACGCAAATAAAAAAGTTTATTGATGCGGCAAACTATTTTTTCCAGCGTATCTGGGCACCGTTGTTGCGCAATAATTGCGCCATTTTCAAATTGTTTCGTTTAACCGCCGTCGTATAGGCGGTTTCACCGTTCGGTGCCACATAATTAACATCGCAACCGGCTTTGATTAAAAGTTGCGCCATATCCGGTTGCGTTGTGGTCATCAACAAACTGCGACCGTCGGCAAAAATGATATCACACCCTTTCCAATTTCCGGTAATTTCTTCGGCCAAATCAAGATTATTTGTTTGAATAATATGCTTCCATATCTGTTTGGAGGTTTGCCACGGACCGGCACCGTGCTGACGCAACACTTTTGCCAAATCCACATTCTTGTTTTCAATAGCCAAAGAATAAGCGGTTTTACCATCCGGCGCCATATAGTTGACTTCACAGCCGGCATTAAGCAAAATTTCAGCCATTGCCGGTTGATTTGTCAACATCAGCAGGCTGTATCCCCTACTGTCATAAAGTCCCTGACAACCGCTCCATTTTTCGACTTCCCGAGTAGCCATAGCCGTATTATTGGTCTGAATGATATGTTTCCATAAATAAATGCGCCATGAACCTTGCTCATAATAATTCTTGATTTTTTGCCCGGCCGAAACGACAAACGTATTGATTTTGGAGCTTGTATTGACAAGCGCCGCCGCAATATCATACGGTCTTTCCGGATTACGGTTGCTATAAATGGCATAGATGTAAGCGCATAAAATACTCAGCATGAATATATAATGAAACAGCCAAACTTTGAATGAAGGAACCGTTTTATTTTTTTGTGATTGCGGTTTTGGTTTATAAATCGGCTCTGATGATGTGTTAGGCGTCG
>JAGCYN010000056.1 GCA_017960745.1 Alphaproteobacteria bacterium
GTTACCTCTGTATCAAGAGCGGTACGGCTTGCCCGGCATACAGTGAAGTCAACATCGGCGACTTGCAAAGTGAGTATGAATAAAGTCGATGTGCTTAAGTAGAAACATCAAAGGCGGGTGGTTTTATCCCGCCTTTTTTGTGCCCGCATATCAAGCATGATTGCTTAAAGCATAACCTGAAAAAAAAACTAAACATTTCTGAAAAATATGTTACACTTCCCTGAAAACAGTTTGTGGAGAAATTGTAATGAGTGAGCAAGAAACGGTTATTCTGGATTTTGAAAAGACCATCGTTGAAGTTGAAGAGAAAATAAACCACCTGAAAACCATTGCCGATGACGGTGATTTGGATGTCGGTAAAGAAATCAAAAAGCTTCAGAAAAAGTTGAAAACGCAAATTGAAGAGGTTTATCATCATCTGCAACCGTGGCAAAAAGCTCAGATTGCACGCCATCCGGCGAGGCCGCATTGCTTGGATTATGTGAATGCCTTGATTGACGATTTTACATTGCTTTACGGCGACAGAAAATTTGCCGATGATGCCTCAATGGTTTGCGGTATCGGCATGTTTGAAGGTATTCCGGTGGCGGTGATCGGGCAGGAAAAAGGCAATGATTTGGATACGCGTATCAAATACAATTTCGGTATGGCCAGACCTGAGGGCTATCGCAAGGCCCAGCGGATTATGGATATGGCGGAAAAGTTTAAGCTGCCGATTTTAACCTTTGTTGATACGGCCGGTGCTTATCCGGGCGTTGATGCCGAAGCCAGGGGGCAGGCCGAGGCTATTGCGTCATCTATTGAAAAATGTTTGCAAGTAAAAACGCCTCTGATTGCCACCATCATCGGCGAAGGCGGCTCCGGCGGCGCGATTGCGATTGCCGTGGCGGATAAAGTTATTATGCTGGAACACGCCATATATTCCGTTATTTCGCCGGAGGGTTGCGCTTCGATTTTATGGCGTTCGGCCGATAAAACCAAAGAGGCGACTGAAGCTTTGCATTTAACCGCTCAGGAGCTGAAAAAACTGGGTATTATTGATGAAATCGTTAATGAAACAGTCGGCGGGGCGCATCGCAATCCGACACAGACAATTGAAAATTTACGGCAGTCATTGAAGAAAAATCTCAAGGAATTGATGGCGATTGATGTTGAGAAGTTAAAACAGCAACGCACCGAAAAATTTATGGCAATCGGCTCACAGTTTTTAGCTGTTGATACCAAGCAAAAATAAAGCTTGACAAATATAAAATGCCAGAACTAAAATAGAACAAATTTTAGAGGATTGTTCTATGCTGACAGAAAAACAATACAGATTATTGCTTTATATCAATAAAGTAAGCCGTGAAACCGGCACATGCCCTTCTTTTGATGAAATGCGGGAAGCGATCGGGTTAAAATCCAAATCAGGCATTCATGCATTGGTTTCTTCTTTGGAAGAACGTAATTTTTTGCGGCGTCTGCCGCATAAAGCCCGAGCTTTGGAAGTTATTCATATGCCGAGATTTAAGCCGCAATCTATTTTAGATGAAGAAAAGAAACGGGAACAGGCTTTGCAGAACAGCAGCGTTGAAATTCCGTTGTACGGTAAAATTGCGGCCGGTTTGCCGATTGAAGCCTTAAGCGATGAAAGTGAAACGATTGCGGTTCCTTTCAATATGGTTGCGGTTGGTCAATATTATGCCCTGAAAGTTGAAGGGTGCTCCATGATTGAAGCCGGTATATTGGACGGCGATACGGCCATTATCAGACGTCAGGAACGGGCTGATAACGGCACAATAGTGGTTGCATTGATTGATGACACCGAGGTTACGCTGAAAAAAATTAAAAGAGAAGGGGCTCAAATAAAGCTTATTCCGTGCAATAAAGACTACGAAACAAGAGTTTTGGCAGCAGACAGAGTCAAAATACAAGGTATTTTATCCGGTATTATCAGAAGTTATTAACTGTTAATTAATTTTAATTTGCTTTTATAGAGTATAGTGCTAGCATATCTCTTGAGGGGTATTATATCTTATGAAAAACAGTTGGATAATAGGGGCATTTTTTATCATCGTTATGTTGTCCATAGTGGTTTCCG
Organism: Alphaproteobacteria bacterium; assembly: GCA_017960745.1. Taxonomy (GTDB): domain Bacteria; phylum Pseudomonadota; class Alphaproteobacteria; order RF32; family CAG-239; genus RUG410. The sequence goes on from JAGCYN010000056.1 coordinate 2,081, forward strand.
GGGCATATTTTTATGTTTACGGCGGTGCACGAGATAAGGTTTATGCCACAGCAAACGATATTCAGTTTATTGCTCAGAATATTCATAATGCCTTTTTGGGTAAAAAATATAAAGACTTGGACACCGATTATGTTGTCTATAAGAATTTTTTACCTTTCAGTACCGAACCGGTGCAGACTTCCTTGGGTTATCAAATCAACAACCGCTTCGGCGGCAAAATGTATTTTTATGAGGCTTTCGGCAAAATTGAAGAACGCAGTGAATATTTTGCCCTGTATAATGAACCTCAAAAATATCAGGAAACTTATCAGGGAACCAGCGCTTATATCATTTTATTGACGAATTTAAGTAAAAAAGAGTGTGTTTTGCTTTCGCGCGTGAGCTGGCGTCGTTTTATTCCGAACTTCCTCGGTATGGAAATTTCAGTTGCCAGACCGGATTTTCCGTTTAACGGCGTTTATAACCTGAAACATTATCTGTTGATGGATAATTTAGGTGAACATTATAATACAAAAGATGAAGGTATTCTGGCCAGACGTCCGCTTTCGGAAGAAGATGCCGATGTGTCATGCGGGTGCAGATGGAAAAATTGCATGGTTGCGCTTAAGTTCCTGTAATAGGGAGAAAAATCTTGAAAAGTAAGAGTGAAGAAAAAGAAAAAATGACGTTGCCGCCGTTTTTTGCGGTGTCTTGCATCCGTTTATATGTTTTATCGGTTTTAAGTTTCGGTTTCTATGAATTATACTGGATGTATAAAAATTGGCAGGCAATCAAAAATCACCAAGAAAAGCCGTCAGATGCCGGGATTTATCCGTTTTGGCGGAGTTCCGTGTTTTTTATGATTTGGATTTTTCCGCTGTTATGGCGCATGATGAAGATCTATGGTAAGGTGACGACAGGTTATATGCTGGCGGCTGTTCTGTATACCTTTGGTTGTTTTTTGGTCTTTTGTGCCGATAATGCATTGGTGACTTTGGTTTTGTGGTTGATTGCGCCGCTTTTATTGTTGCCGTTCCAGCGTTTGATTAACGCGCATAATCCGGTGTTGAAAAAGGTATCCGGCGGGGAAATCGGTATTGTTATCGGCGGTTTGTTGATTGGCGCTTTGTATCCGGTTATTTCTTATATGTCACGCTGGTCAGCGGTTTCGGCACTTGACGCCCATCAGAAAAAAAGCTTTTTTGCCGTCAGCGGTCTTATTTATCGTTATTCCGACGGCTATACCGAGGCGTGTGCGGCGCAAGGACAGTCTTTGGATAATTATAACCGTTCGTTAAATCAGGCGTTAACGGAAGAAAAAGGGGTTATCGGTCGCATATTGAAGCGCTCCGGTTTGTCTTTTGATGAATTTATGAATATTATGCTCAATGATGAAGTTAAGCAGGAAATGATAGATTCCGTTACCGAAGATTTGGAAAATATTCGTAAATTCTTTATTTTACAGATGTTGAAAGACAGCGGGGATCTGCCACCGGACGATCGGAATTGGAAAGACGAGTACAATAATCTGTTATCGCTGAAGGAAACGTGTGAGCTGATTGATCAAAATGCTGACTTTGTCATCAACTTTACCGGTATCAAAAAGTCGTTAAACACATTTATGAACGACCTTTAAGCTACATTTTGTAGATGTAATAGCTGTAATAATCAGAGCCGAGAGATACTTTCTGCTGTTCTTTGATGTTCGGCAGTTTGAAACGGTTTGAGTAAATTAAAGCCGATTTTTTCATTTCGGTTCGACATTTGTCGGTCAGTTTTTCCATCATGCTCGGCAGCAAAAATAAAAAGACGATATCAACCGTTGACAAATCCGCTTTTAAAATATCCTGCCGAACGAAACGGATATTTTTCATTTTGTGGGCGCGCAATCGGCTGATAAAAAGCGGCAAACGGGCAATTTCATAGCCGATAAAAGTGTGTTGCGGGAATTTTGCCGCCAGCGGCAGGAGCAAAGAACCCCAACCGCTGCCTAAATCTACCACCGACATCGGTACCGTGCTTTTTTTCAACTCGGCCGCTACACTTTGCAACATAGCATCTTTAACTTTACCGCAAGACGGTACGGACGGCGATGAGTGCATAAAGCCGGATGCTGCCGTCAGATAAATAAACACCAGACTGAGAATGACAAGGACAAGCGTTAAAACAAAGAGCAGTAATAAACCGCAGAATGATAAAATTTCAAGCATCTCTTACAAACCTTTGCCGTCGGAACAATGGTGAACGATGAAGTTTTGGGCAACCGATTGCGGAACTTCGCTTTTTTCTATTCTTTTCTTCACGCCGTTGTAAGCATAGTTCATAAAATAGAACAGGCGCTTATAAGCCGGTAAGTCTTTTTCTTTCCAATAGCGTTTTAAGGTATTCATTGCCATTTTGGATTTATTGCGGCTTAATTGGCGCGGGCTGACACGGTAGAGCAGCAAAATTTCGTTTAATCCGTGAAACTTATGACCTTGGCGCAAAAATTGCATCCACAACGTGGCATCTTCGCACAAACGACGATCTTCCGGAAAGCGAATATTTTTGATTTTGTCGCGGTCTATCATCACCGAGGACATTCCGACCTGCGTCGTTTTCATATAATGGTTGCGGTCAACGGTTTCATCAACGTCAACTTTGCCCTGTTGCAGAATATCACCGTTCATATCCATAAAGGCATAGGCTGTGTGCGATAAAGCATAATTATGGTTTTTCATAAAGGCAATCTGGCGATGCAGTTTTTCTTCTGCCCACAAATCGTCGGAATCGATAAACGCCACAAAGCGTCCTTCGGCGCGATCCAAGCCGTAATTGCGGCAAGCGCCGGTTCCGGTATTCACGGCACGCGGAAAAACCTTAATGCGCGCATCTTTTGCGGCAAAATCTTTCACAACCTGCAAAGAATTATCGGTTGACGCATCATCGACGATGATCAGCTCCCAATTTTTGTAGGTTTGCTGTTGCACGGAACGTATGGTATGGCGCACATAGCCCTCGCAATTATACAGCGGCATGATGATTGAAATTTTATCCATAACTTTTCCTCTTTGAGGGGCAGTATATCTCTTTTCAGGGGTAAATACAAGCCATTTGTGGTTTAGTAGCCGGCAATGAATTGTTGCTTATCAACGGCGGCATTTTCGGCATCCGGTTCAATGTCAAAAATAGCATTAAACATGGCTTGATAATCCTTTTCTTTCAGCGTTGAATTTTCGTTTTTAATTTCGTAAGCAACGAATTCTTCGCGTGTTACTTTGCCATCATGATTGACGTCCATTTCCGTAAAAACAATTTCGGCAAATTCCTTGCTGTAATTCGGGTTATCGGCGATTTCATCGACAGTTTCCAAATCTTTATCATTTGAGACGTCTTCATTCGACATATTTAGAATCTGTTCGGTGGTTTTTTGTGAATCTGCCAAATAATCTTCGGCGGTCATGCAATTCGGCGCTTTTTTCTTGGTCATGGCATATACGCGGATAAAATCTTTGCGACTCATTTTGTATGCGATATCTTCGCTATCGTTTTGGTTTTGTAAATTATAGGCCACATATTCTTCAACATTGACACAACCGTCTTTATTTTTATCCATTCCAAAATATTCTTCTTTGGCAAGTGATGTCGAAAAGCTGCTGATAAAATTATTTGCCATTTCGTCGGTGGAGGTATTTTTAAGTTTTTCGTTTACTTCTTCTAATTTTTGAGTGGCGTTTTCCAGTTTTTTCATACTCTCCTCCAACGGCGGCACATCATTAAAATTGATAACGCCGTCGTGGTTACGGTCTAATTTTTCAAATTGAAAAGTTAATAAAAGAGTTGATAAAGCCTTTTCCAGAATCTTGCACTCGTCGGCATCGAGATATCCGTCATTGTTGGTATCAGCTTCAGCAAATTTCACCGTTAATTCGGTGCTTAATTTTTCTTTCTGTGCGTCGGTAAAACCCGCTGACGGATGCTGTAAACCCGCCAACATTTCACTTAATTCGTTTTGTGAGATTTTTTTGTCATCATTGATATCAAAATCCATAATATCCATTTGATTTTCAGAGTCAACTTCTGCCAAAAAGTCTTGCAGAGTTAAGTTCTCTCCCGATGGTATGGGCTGAGCCGAAATTGAAGTGGTAAGGATTAGAAAAAAACAAAGAGAAGTCAAAAGAGTTTTCATAATATTATCGCCTTATCCATAAATATTGTTGCTTTATAGGGGAAAACACATCCCGCTTTTGAGCGTAAACAAAAACCTCTGCACGGTCAAGAAAAAAGTGCAAGCCGACTTAAGAACCTCAAAATTGAGGCCTCAAGTCGGCTTGCGATCAGATAATGTCCTCGACACTTTTGCTGCGATAGGCCTGATTCATGTTGAAAAAGGCGTTGATGGTTACATCATCGAAGCGGAGCTGGAGCAGCCCGTCCTTTTCAACAATGTTTCTTCTTCTATCGAGCCAGTAGTAGTTACCCATGTTGTGGGTTACATAGAACTGTGTCGGTCTCAAACATAAGATGTTCTCCGGTGTCAAGATGCCTTTATAAGCAGCACCCTGAACCCAATGTCTCTTCAGCAGTCCGTTGGCGCGTCTGCCTCCGGCCTGGCGATAGCGTGTCATGCAATTGACGCAATAGTCCTCGTCCTTTCCGGCGTTAACAGCTTTAAGAAACCGCGACGGTTCTTGCCTGTAGTTGCCGTCAGCATCGTAACCGGTAACGTTCTCACCGCCCACGTTATACATGAACAGCGCGGTGCCGATGATTTGTTCGTCGGTGAGCTTGCGACCGTTGAAGTGGCAGAAGAACGGATTTAAGCGGTTTTTGATATGGTATATGCACCACTCTTTACCGGTTCTCTTGCTGATGGGACGGTCATTTCTGCCGATGAGAGAACCGTCAGGCTTGACCGTAACGCCGTACCATACAGTCCAGCGTACGCCACAGAAATACGGTTTGCCCTCGCCGGTATCACCTTCTATCAGGGCGATGAACTTGAAGATGTCTTCACTCAGCTCGTTAGCCCTGTTAACGTTGTAAGCAGCGATTTCACTCGGTGTGAGTTTTTCATCGGCATTGTCGGAATTTTTGCAATTTGCGACAAGGATAAGGAGTGCGCTCAGAGCACACCAAAACAGAATAGTAGACTTTCTCATAAAAAAATATTTAAATGGGTTATTAGATGTTTCTAAAGTTATCATGAGTAAAAAATTTTGTCAATGTTTTTCATAATGCTTGAGTTATCTGGAAAACTTGCATTTTTTAATAAAAAATTTGCGATTTATATGCTAAAACTTTGCAATAGAGTTTTTTGCAACAAAAGGGTTTGTTCCAATGTTTGTTTTTGCTTTTTTTACGGTTGTTTTTTCTTCGGTGTTTTTGTTTATTTATGCCGTGATGTTTGTTAAGTCACATTTAAGCGACCTCGGTTTTGCCGGACAAACACCGGAAGATTTGTTAATTAACACGGCGGTTGTGTTGTTGCCGATTTTGGTGATGTGGATGGTTTTCGGCTACATCAATCAGTATGTGGTTAACCGCGGCATGAATAAAAAACAAACGGAATTGTTGCGCCAATTACAAAAAAATCAGGACTATACGGATTTGGTGGTGCGTGTTATGTTGGATGCCGAGCACGAAATTAAAGACGGTTTTGTCCTCAATAAGTTTGATGTTTTCATTACCGATATGAATGAGGCGTTGGGCGAAATTATTCAGCGTTGCAATATTGCATCATCGGCACAACTCGAGCAGCTTTGGCTCAGAGTGCGTCGTGGTGAGCGCTGGACACTCGGTAAAGCCATTTTGGATGCCAGCAAAAATCAAAGCACTTTTGATGCCTGGGTCAGTGAAAAAGTCAGCCGTGATAAAGTTTTTCGCGGTTCGTTGCTTGAATTTTGCTCACGTTATCAGAATTTGTTGCAATTGTTGGAAAAACATGACCGCGACCGTGTCTTTTTGCGTATGATTGAAGCCGGCGTTTTCGGCAAAGTTTATTCGATTATTGCACCGCTCAGCGAAGGTTTACAGCAAACCCCGCAGAGAGAAGTTAAGGAACCGGCGTCACAGCAGGATTATGCATCGGTTTTGAAAATTGCCACCATTGAAGAACCGCGTGCCGATGAAACGATTGTGAATGTCGATAAAACCGAAGACGACGATAATCAGGTTGAAGCACCGCGGCGTTCGTTTTTGTCGCGCTTGAACCCGTTCCGTCGCCGCCAGGAGGAATTTGAAACCGATGATGAGCCGGATGATCCGTTCTTTCAAGCCCTGCAAAGCAGTTTTCAAAGTAACGGGCAGCCGCCGATGCGGGAAGTTTCGTTTTCCGATGCCCAGCCGGAACCTGATCCCGAAGTTCAGGAGGAGGTTGCCGAATCGAATTACAGCGTTGATTTCGGCAGTACGCGCAGTACTTTAGACAGTTTGCGCAGCGCCAACAGCACATATTCGGATTTGTCCGCGACCAGAGAAAAGATTTCCCCTTCTTTTGAAAGCCATTCTTATGCCGGAACAGAGGCGGAAAGATATGAGCCTTCTTTGCAAACTCAGCCGGCTCAAGCAACCGAAGCTGTGGCAGATAAACAGGATGATGAAGATTTGGTTTATCCTTTCGGCGGATGGACAGATGAAAAAAATTATCATCAATAGTTTGATTTTCGGGTTTATGCTTTTCATGCCGACGATTGTTTCGGCAAAGATTTATGATGCGATTGCCCTATATGGCGAATCAAAGTATGCACCGGATTTTAAGGCGTTCGATTATGTCAATGCCAAAGCGCCGCAGGGCGGCAAAATCGTGTTGCCGGCGTATGGGACTTTTGATAACTTCAATCCCTATATTTTCAAAGGTGTGGCGGCTTCGTTTGTGGTCGATTTAAGCTCGGAAACATTGGGTTTTTCGCCGCCGGACGATCCGTTTACGGTATACCCGTTGCTGGCTGAAAAGTTTGATTTGCCGGAAGACCGCACCTATGTCGGCTTTATTTTGAATAAAAATGCACGTTTTTCCGACGGTTCGCCGGTAACCGCCGATGATGTGGTGTTCAGTTTCAACGCCATTATTGAAAAGGGTTCGCCGATTTTTCGGGTGTATTATGCCGATGTGGAACGCGTTGAAAAAATCAACGACAGAGAAGTGCGTTTTTATTTTAAGCCGAACACCGAAAACAAGGAATTGCCGATGATTTTGGCGCAATTTCATATTTTTTCGGCACAAGATTGGCAGAATCGCGAATTTGATAAACCGACATTGCAGGTGCCGATTGGGAGCGGCCCGTATATTGTGAAAGATTTTCAGGTCAATAAATATGTCGAATTACAGAAGAACCCGCAGTATTGGGGGCAGAATCTGCCGGTGCGGCGCGGCTATTACAATTTTGATACGGTGCGCTATGACTATTATCAGGATACCACGGTAACCTTGCAGGCACTGTTTGCCGGCAGTATTGATGCGCGTGAGGAATATATCGCTAAAATTTGGATGACCGGCTATGACAACGATTTGATTAAATCGGGCAAAATCAAAAAAGAAAATATTGAGCATAATAATCCGGCAACGCTGCAAAATTTTGCCTTTAATATCCGACGGGATAAGTTCAAAGATCGTCGGGTGCGCAAGGCGTTGGATTTGGCTTTTAATTTTGAATGGGCCAATGAAAAGCTGTTTTATCGGCTCTACAAGCGTCTGTACAGCTATTTTACCAACACCGGTATGGAAGCGACCGGCTTGCCGGAAGGACGCGAAAAAGAAATTTTGGAACAATATCGCGATCAATTGCCGGAAGATGTTTTTACCGAGCCTTACGAGCTAACGGTTAATCCGAAGATGGATGATGCTCGCGATAACTTGAAAAAAGCCGTCGTTTTGTTGAAAGAGGCCGGCTATGACTTTGTTGACGGTAAAATGGTTAATCTGAAAACCGGCGAGCCGTTGGAAGTGGAGGTTTTGAGCAATTCCGCCAACGGGGCAACCTTTATGAAAGTGATGTTGCCTTATATCGAAAATTTGCGCAAAATCGGTATTAAGGCGGTTTTCCGCAATTTGGAAGTCAATATATTCAAAAATCGGTTGGATAATTTTGATTTTGATATGGCTATTATTTCGTATCGGGTTTCGCAGTTGCCGGGCAATGAGCAAAAAGATTATTGGGGCAGCGAATCTGCCGATGTTAAAGGCAGCAACAATATCATCGGCATTAAAAATCCGGTGGTTGATGCGTTGATTAAGGGCTTGGTGGCGGCACAGCAAAAAACGGATTATGTGGCTTATGTCAAGGCGTTGGACAGAGTTTTACTTCATGAAAATTACTTAATTTTTCAATGGTATTCGCCATATTCGCGCGTGGCGTATTGGGATAAATTCGATCTGCCGCAAACATCGTTAAAAGTCGGCTTTCAACCGTTTACATGGTGGCAAAAGGAGCAGTAATGCGTCAGTATATTTTAAAAAGACTTTTATTGATACCGTTTACGTTGTGGGGCATAATTACGGTTAATTTTGCCATTATCCAACTGGCACCGGGCGGTCCGGTGGACTATGTTTTAGCGCAATATCGCGGCATGAATACGGATGCCAAATCCGCGGTAACGGCAACCGCCGAAGTTCATGAACAAAGTTCTTCAAGTTCGTCGTCGTCATCTTCTTATGTCGGAGCGCAAGGTGTGCCGGAAGATTTGATTAAGGCTTTAGAGCAACAGTTCGGCTTTGATAAACCGTGGTATTATCGTTACGGCAAAATGTTGAAAGACTATTTGTGTTTTGACTTCGGGCGCAGTTATTATCGCGATAAAACTATTTTGGAACTGATTAAAGAACGGATGCCGGTATCGATTTCGCTCGGTTTATGGTCAACGCTTTTGATATATCTGATTGCCATTCCGCTCGGCATTCGCAAGGCACAGCGCGATGGTTCGTCGTTTGATACGTTATCATCGTTTTTTATTGTGATCGGTTCGGCAATGCCGGTGTTTTTGCTGGCGGTATTTTTCATTGTTTTCTTTGCCGGCGGCGTTTATTGGCAATGGTTTCCGTTGCGCGGACTGATATCGGATAATTGGGATGCTTTAACGCTTTTCGGCAAGATTAAAGACTATTTTTGGCATATTACGTTGCCGGTGCTGACTATGTCGGTGGGCGGACTGGCCGGTTTGACGATGTTAACCAAAAATTCGTTTTTGGACGAGTTAAGCAAACAATATGTTTTGACGGCCAAAGCCAAAGGTGTGCCGGCTCGCAAAATTCTGTACGGTCATGTGTTCCGCAACGCCATGCTGATTATTATTGCCGGTTTTCCGTCGCTGTTAATTAAAATGCTGTTTACCGGCTCGTTGCTGATTGAAGTTATCTTTTCGTTGAACGGGTTGGGGTTGCTCGGCTATGAAGCCATCACCACCCGCGATTATCTGGTGGTGTTCGGCACGCTGTATATTTTCGGTTTGCTCGGATTGGTTTTGAAACTTTTGAGCGATATTACCTACACGCTGGTTGATCCGCGAATTAACTTTGAAAAAGTCTAGAGTTTTTCGATTAAACGGGCAACTTCTTTAGCGGCGTTAATTTGTTTTTCCGGCCGGAACAATTCCATTCTCTTATCGTCAATCAGGGCGGCACATCCGCTCTCACAAAGTGATTCGACAAAACGATAGTGTTTAGGTGTTAACCAGTTGGAGCCGATGAAAATATAGACCGGTTTGCCGGTGCCGGTGGCTTCGCAGCACATCGAAACCGAATCGCCGGTAACAATGATATTATCGGCACAGGCAAGGAAGCCGGCATAAGGATTGTCGCCGGTGTCGCCCCACAAATAAGTGTATTGCGGAATGCTGTACAGACCTTGAATAATGGAGTTTTGAGCTTCATGACCGGTGCGGCGCGAAGTGGTGATTAGAAGCGAACCGCCCATATTGCGTTTTAATACCTGAACCGACTTTACCAAGGCGTTGGCATTTGCCAGCGAAAACGGTTTTCCTTTGATGGCACCGCCGACAATCAGCGCGGTTATCGGATGCGGTAAATCGGCAAATTTTGCCTGCCATTTGGCTTTGGCCGGCGCCAAATATTCCGGTGTAATCCGGTGCGGACAGCCGACAATGTACTTCATCGTCGGCAGCTGTCTTTTATGACGGTCATGTTCCGGCACGATAATCAGCGAAAAATCTTCAATACCGATTTCGCCCGGGTGCATCAGCTGAATAAGTTTGGTTTTCGGTGACATTTTTTTGATATAGCGGGCAACCGGCACGGTGCGTCGGCTGATTGATAAGACCATATCGGGAAAAGGTTCGCGAATGGTTTGTTTGCTTTGTTCGGTTAAGCCGATTAAAGTGCGTCCGCGAATGAAATTCGGCAGAGCCGCCCAGTTGTTGTATTCGATTTTCTTTTCAACAACAGTCACCAAAGACTTGTCCAAGGCATCAACAACGCCAAGTGCTTGTCCGACGCTGCCGCGGCGATTATCCAACAGAACCCACAAAGTTTTAGCCATCTTTTTACCCTTGATATTTTGTTTCTTGTCTTTTGTTCAATATATGCTATATAAACGATATGGCAAGTTTTTTTTTAAGAGGAGATGAAAATGCGCCGGTTTATGTATTTTTTGGCGGCAATATTATGGATAAGTCCGTGTTACGCGCAGTTTGATTCCGAACAAAGCTATGATCCCGAAACGTACAGATATATGCGCAATACCGGTAATCAGAAAACCGCTCGCAATCTTATGATTTTAAAAGAGGTTGCCGATTATAAAATCGGTGATGAAAAGCTGGCAAAAGAGTTTGATAATCTTGAAAAGACGCAGGAATATCATCAAAAATTGGGAAGAATTTTAAACAAATTGAGCAACAAAAAATTGCGCAATTCGAAAAATCGTGAAGTTATAGAAATTTTAGATGATGCCGGCAACAAATTATATAATCTTTTAGCGGATTAAGGTTTGTTTAATATCTTTGCTTTATAATCCGTCGTATATATAGCCACAGGGTTATGAAGTGAGGAAAAATGAAAAAAGTACTTTTTGTTTGTTTGCTTGCGGTTGTTTGTATTTCATGCCGTGCGCGAAATATCAGACCGGATGAGGTTCAACCTCAAGTGCAGCCGGATTATGCCGTTGAAGACGCGGCTCAGGTACAGTCTGACGAATACGTCGTTGAGGCCGAACCGGTACAGGAATATACACCGGCCGCGGTTTCTGCCGATGATGTGGAAAGATATCGTCAGAATATCACGGTAAAGGCTATGGGCGATGATTTCATTGTTTATGAATACGTTGATGTCCGTATTGATGAAATCGCTATTTTGGCTTCGCATTTTTGCTATGAAACCAATCCCGGAAAAAAGGCATATTTAAGAGATATTTATATGCAGAAAAATCGCAAGAGACGCGCCACCTTTGATTGTGTTGACCTTGCAATAGAATAACGCCGCTCCTATATAAATAAAAGGGAGTGTTGTAATGAATAAGGACTTATATCAGGTTTTAGGCGTCAGCCGAAATGCAACGGAAGCGCAGATTAAATCGGCTTACCGCAAATTGGCGCGCCAATATCATCCGGATTTAAATAAAGATGATAAAAATGCGGCGGAGAAATTTAAAGAAATTTCCAATGCGTACGATATCATCGGTAATGCCGAGCGGCGAAAAAAATACGATAATAATGAGATTGATGCCGAGGGTAAGCCGACCGGTTTCGGAGCCGGCGGTTTCAGCGGTGCGGAAGGTTTCGGTGGCGGCAATCCGTTCGGCGGTTTTTCGCAAGGCGGCGGCTTTTCGCAAGGCGGTTTTGATTTTTCTTCCATCTTCGGCGAAGATATCTTTTCGCA
>JAGCYN010000057.1 GCA_017960745.1 Alphaproteobacteria bacterium
CTTTTCCGTAATGTGAATCAAATAGTCGGTTACCGTGGCAAAATATTTATAGATACATTCCTCAATTTGAGACGGAAAAACATTAACCCCGTTAATAATCATCATATCGTCAATACGATACGAAATCGGCTCAATCCGGCGGTGTGTGCGCCCGCAAGGACACGCTTGCGGTATAATCCGCGTAATATCTCTGGTGCGGTAACGAATAAGCGGCATGGCCTCTTGTTGCAACGGCGTAATCACCAATTCGCCGTATTCGCCGTCCGGTACCGGAACGCCGGTATCCGGATCAATAACTTCAACATAGAAATAGTCTTCGGAAACGTGCAATCCCTCATGAGCGGAACATTCCGCGGCAACACCGCCGCCCATTTCCGTTAAACCGTAATTATCAAACACTTCCACCCCGAAATCAGACAGCAATTTTTCGCGCACCAACGGCGTACAAGGCTCGCCGCAAACAATGGCTCTTTTCCCTTGCAAATTGATGTGTTCCGCGGTCGACAAATGACACAAATGCATCAGATAATTCGGCGTTGTAAACAAAAAGTCGGCGTTCAAACCTTTCAAAACTTCCATTTGTTTCAGGGTGTTTCCCGTGCCCGTCGGAATGAAATTGGCCGCTATAAATTTGCTGACCAAATCACAGCACAAACCCGAAACCGACAAGTTCACATTCAACATACACTGAACTTTTTTGCCTTTTTGCAGGCCGGCACAAAAATAATGTTGCGCCTTGCTGAGAGCAATATTTTTAACGTCTTCTTCGGAAAAGAAAATATAAATCGGGGTTCCCGTCGTACCGCTGGTGGCACAGGTTCTGGTGATTTTATCTTCCGGCACGGCCACATAACCGTAAGGAAAATTTTGGCGCAAATCTTCTTTGGTTGTAAAAGGCAGATTTTTAATTTCAGACAAACTCTGTACGGCGTCCGGCAATTTTCCCCGATACGCCGGCGCTTGGTTTGCCCTTTTTAATTGTTTATTCAAAAGAGTGAGTTGTAATTTTTTAATCTCATCTTGCGACATACACTCTATTTTTTCATTATAATACGCGGTCATCATATCCCCCTTAACATCAAGCTATGCTTATCACAAAATAACGCCATATACAAGAGGAAATCTTTGATAGATGAAAAGTCCGTTCATAAACTTACAAATAAGGTTCGAGCCCTCCCGCTACCGCACAAAAAAAGGCACCCGATGGGTGCCTCTTTTATTGGCGGAGCGTAGAGGACTCGAACCTCTGCATCCCTTTAACAGGATGACGGATTAGCAATCCGCTGTATTACCACTCTACCAACGCTCCGTAACGGCTTATTCTTAACTGATGTTTTAGCGAACGTCAATACCTTTTTTATTTTTTTGCAAATTTATTTATAAAAAACTTGAAATTACCCGCGAAAACACTATCTCATACCCCAAACGGAGTTCAAAATGGAATTATACCTTTTCATCGCACTTCTTTTTATGTATCTCATCACCGCGGTAGCCGGCACCGAAATCACCGTTCGACGCATTTGGACATCGGCCTTTATTCTCTCTTTTCTGCTGTCGGCGGTCACGCTGTTTTTTATGAAACTCGACAACGAAGAAATGATGATGAAAGCCGAAACTTTTAATTGGTGCTACCTGCTGTATATGTTCGGCTCTTTGTGTTTGGCACTCGGTTGCATCAATTTATGGATGTATCGCGCGGGATTGCGGCAAATTTTATTAAACAAAGAAGAAACACCCAAAGAATAGTTGCAGATTTCTGTTTTTTGTATATGATGATATCCGATTAACAAGGATACACCATGCTGCGCATCAACAATATAAACGCCCCGCTTGACGCCGACGCCGATTATTTGAAAAAATCGGCGGCGCAAAAGTTGCAATGCGACGTCAGCGCCGTGGCCGCATGCAAAATTGCCAAGAAATCCGTCGATGCTCGCAACAAAAATAACGTGCATTTTGTGTATTCTCTTGACTGTCAAACCGCAGTCAATCCCCTGCCCGACAAAGATATAGAAGTTTTGTTACCGCCCGAAAAATTAACCTTCAAAATAAAAGACAACGGTGTTCGTCCGGTGGTAATCGGCAGCGGTCCGTCCGGTATGTTTGCCGGTATTGCGCTTGCCGAAGCCGGCTTAAAACCGATTATTATCGAACGCGGTTCAGCGGTTGATAAGCGCCAACAAGATGTGCAAACTTTTTGGAACGGCGGCGTTCTCAATCCGGAATCAAACGTTCAATTCGGCGAAGGCGGCGCCGGCACTTTTTCGGACGGCAAACTGATGAGCGGTATCAAAAAAGACAAATATACCGCCAAAGTGTTGCAGGAATTACACGCCGCCGGTGCGCCCGATGAAATTCTTTATTTGGCTAAACCGCATATCGGCACCGATAAATTGCGGCAGGTGGTGCGCAACATTCGGCAAAAAATCACCGATCTCGGCGGCGAATATCGCTTTGACAGCAAACTGGAAAATCTGATTATTAAAGATAATCGCTTGGAAGCCGTTGAAATCAGCAATGCCGACACCACATACACACTGCCGGTCAAACAACTGTTTCTGGCCATCGGGCACAGCGCCCGCGATACCTTTGAAATGCTGGAAAAAAACGGGGTTTATATGCAGCAAAAATCGTTTTCCGTCGGCGTGCGCATTGAACACCCGCAAAGCCTGATTAACCGCGCACAATACGGCAAATTTGCCGACAATCCTTATCTTGGCGCGGCAGACTATAAAATGGCTGTACACTTGCCGAACGGTCGGTCTGTTTATACTTTCTGCATGTGTCCGGGCGGCACGGTGGTTGCGGCGGCTTCCGAACACGGGCGCGTCGTCACCAACGGCATGAGCGAATTTGCGCGCAATAAAGAAAATGCCAATTCGGCGCTGCTCGTCGGCGTTGACAGCCGCGATTTTGAAAGCGATGCCCCGCTGGCGGGCATGTATTTTCAGCGCAAGCTTGAAGAACTGGCCTTTATACACGGCGGCAAAAATTATCATGCGCCGATTCAGCGCGTTGATGACTTGTTGGCGCAGCGACCGAGCCGACAACTCGGCGATGTCCGACCGAGCTATCAACCGGCTGTTACACCATCAGATTTATCCCTGATTCTGCCGACAGAAATTTGTCATGCCTTGCGGCTCGGCATTGTCGAAATGGGCAAAAAACTACGCGGCTTTGACCACCCGCACGCGTTGTTGACCGCCGTTGAAACGCGCAGTTCCTCGCCGGTACGCATTGTACGCGATGAAACCATGCAAAGCAATATCCGCGGCTTGGTCCCGTGCGGCGAAGGAGCCGGTTATGCCGGCGGCATTATGTCTTCAGCCGCCGATGCGCTAAAAGTTATTGATTCTCTGAATGAATTTTAAGTTATCCACAGCATTATACACAATAATATAAACAACTTTTCCGGCGTTTATACACAGCGCTTTCAACAATTTTTCAACAGGCTTATCAAGAAGATTTCAACAGTTTATCAGCACACTTATTGCAAGGATACTAACAGCTTATCCTCACGTTTTTCACAGGCTTATAACGACGTTATACATGGCTTATACCGCTGTTATAAACAGTTTTATATACACATTAATTGATGAAATCAAAATGAAAACCGCGCAACAATTCTGCCGTCGGCATGGCGCGTTTTCCCTGCCGCTGAATTTCCTGTACCCGCAACGTACCATCCTTGCAACCCAGCCACAAATTTTCGGCATCGCTGACAATTTGTCCGCAGGCAACCGGTCTATCATCATATTCGGCACGCAAAACCTTAAAACGTTCGCCGCCGTACTCAAAATACATGGCCGGAAACGGGCTGAAAGCCCTGATTTTATCATACAGAACCGACACCGGTTGGTGTAAATCAAGCAAACATTCTTCTTTGGTCAGCTTTTGCGCATAACAAGCCTCAGCTTCGTTCTGCATCGTCGGCGAATAAGATTTGATATCTTTCAAAACCCGCGCAATCAACTCGGCACCCATCACCGACAAAGCATCATGCAACATTTCGCCGTTCATATCCGGGGTAATGTCAACCGCACCTTTCAGCAACATATCGCCGGTATCCAATCCTTCCGCAACCTGCATAATCGTCACACCGCTTTGCTTATCGCCGGCTTCAATCGCGCGCTGAATCGGCGCCGCACCGCGCCACCGCGGCAACAGCGAAGCATGAATATTCAAGCACCCGTACGGATAAGCTTCCAAAATCGGCTTCGGCAAAATCAAACCGTATGCCGCTACCACCGCCACATCAGCTTTTAAAGCGGCAAACTTTTGCTGTTCTTCTTCCGAACGCAAAGATTTCGGGGTTCTGACTTCAATCTGATGTTCTTCGGCTAACAAATGCACCGGCGTTTTGCTTAAATGATTGCCGCGACCGGCCGGTTTCGGTTCGCGCGTATAAACGCAAACAACCTCATGCTCTTCGATTAAACGACGGAGCGCCGGCACTGAAAAGTCCGGCGTTCCCATAAAAACAACACGCATTATTCGTTTATTCCCATACGATGATAATTCACTTCAATTTTATAATCGGAAGCGAAATCTTTGAGCAACGCATCAGACATTTCCTGTCCCCATTCAACACTCAAAGCAGTATCCAAAAATCGTTTATCTTCGGCGCTGAGTGAAGCGGCATCATCATAGATATTGGTTGTTTCCGCAACCAAATAATCATCACCGGACTTAATAACCGCCGGATAGTTTTTCGGCTGTGCAAACAATTCACGCAAATCAGAATCACTCAAACCGTCAATTGTTTCATCGCGGGTAACCGGCATCGTGTTTTTAGCAAACAAACGATAACGTTGTGCCACGGCGGACACATCATCGCCGGCTTCAATATCATGCTCTATATTTTCCACGAGTTCTTGCAAAACGGAAGACTTTTCATTTTCAAGCCAAATTGTTCTCAACTCATTTTCCGCCGCTTCGCGCGGTTGCGGATGGGCATCATATATTTTATCAATCAACACAACGACAATACCGGAATCGGTTTCAACAGCCTGTGTTACCTCACCTTCATTATAAGAGAAGATTTGTTCCGTTACATCTTTATTTTTCAAAGCTTCGGCCAAACTCCCCTGCGCGCCGGCAAAATTTCCGTCTTCATCAATTCCTGCCACCGCAATTAAAGGCATATTGTAAGTTTTAGCAATTTCTGCCAATTCGGTACCGCCTGCCAAGGCATCTTCAATTGAGGAAACAATATCATAACTGCCGGAATAGAGTTTTTCTTGTTTCAAATCTTCAATAATACGGCGATGAACTTCCTCATTGGCAATTTTTTGTTCAGCCTTAACATCGGCAACTTCTATCAACTGCCATGAATCAGCCAACTGTATCGGCTCGGAAACGATTCCGACAGGTAGATTGAAAGCAACTTCTGCCAACTGCGGTATCAAGTCATCACGCGAAACATATCCCAAATCAACATCTTTTCTGCTCTGTCCGCTTTCTTCCGCCAAAATCAGAAAATCATAACCGGCGGCAATTTTCTGATAAGCCGCATCGGCATCTTCTTTGCGATCAAACACCATCTGCAACACCAAACGCTGCTCCGGCTGTTCAAAATCACTGATATGCTCTTTATGATATGCGGCAACTTCATCTTCGGAAATGTTGATACTATCCTCCAGTGTCTTCAACGATAAAAACATCACGCGTACATCGCGTTTTTCCGGCACCATCAAATCTTCTTTCATATCTTCATAATACTGATCAAGTTCTTCTTCGGTCGGTTGACGTGTTACCTGAATATCATTACCGGAAATTTTAATGTAGCGGAAAGTCCGGCGTTGTCCCATAACTTTTTGCATCTGCCGACGCAAAACTTCCGGAACGCGGGCATAAGCCACTTGCGCATCGATTAACAACTTGCGACCGATACTGCGCTTAACCGTTGCCACAAATTCTCTTTCCTGCAAACCGTTGCTGTTTAAATACCATCTAAATTGCTGATTATCAAACTTACCGTCGATTGTAAATTGCGGTTGCGAAAAAATCACATGACGAACCAAATCATTTGTAAAATCAACACCGTATTTTTTCATGGTGTTATCGATAATGGCATCGTCCAATTTTACTTTAGCCAACTGTGCTGTTAATTTTGCGGCCAATTCATCATCATCACTGTTTTCCGCATCCGGCAGATTCTTCAACTTACTGATTTCACGCTGCAAAAAATAATTAAACTCACTTTGTGAAATTTCGATATCATCGACTTTAATAACAGTTTTATTACTGTTTGCCGTATTAATGTATCCGGTTACGCCGAACAATGACATAAAACTCAAAGCCGTAATGGTCAAAATAGCCTTAGTCAGCCAACTATCACGCAATTTTCCGAATTTACTAATCATAATTTTCCCTTACATTTAAAAGTTATTTTCCCGCCCATTATAGTGGCAATAATTATTATTGCAATTACAAAATTCACTTATGCAACACAATAAAATAGTGGCTAACTGTCTTTTTTTGTAGAAAAAAATTTTTAGCTATGTTAAAAGAATGCCAGTTTGGATTTTATATAGAGGTTTAAAATGGTTCGTAAAAAACTTATTGCCGGTAACTGGAAGATGAATTGTCTGACAGCGGAAGGCACGGCCTTAGCTAAGAATGTTGCAGCTCAGGTTAAAGCTAATAAATTTGATTGTGAATTTTTGATTTGCCCGCCGTTTACAATTTTAGGCGCGGTCAAAAAATGTTTAAGAGGCACTAAAATCGCTCTCGGCGCCCAAGATGTACACTTTGCCGAAAAAGGCGCACATACCGGCGATATCAGCCCGTTGATGTTAACCGATTTGGGTTGCAAATACACCATTATCGGACACTCCGAACGCCGTGTCGATCATTACGAAACCAATGAATTGATTAACAAAAAGGCCGTTGCGGCAC
>JAGCYN010000058.1 GCA_017960745.1 Alphaproteobacteria bacterium
AGAAGATAGCGGCAAAGAAGGCGACCGCTAAGGCTGCAACCAAGAAGACGGCGGCAAAGAAGGCGACCGCTAAGGCTGCAACCAAGAAGACGGCAGCTAAGAAAGCTACTGCTAAAAAAGCGCCTGCCAAGAAGGTAGCGGCGAAGAAGACAGCTGCTAAGAAAACTACAACCAAGAAGACAGCGGCCAAGAAGACGACCGCTAAGGCTGCAACTAAGAAAGCACCGGCTAAAAAGGCGCCGGCGAAGAAAGCTGCTGCTAAGAAAAAGTCCAAATAAATTGAGGGCAAAAAAATCAAAAAAGCTGCCATTGGTTTGGCAGCTTTTTTTTGATTTAAAAAGGAACTTCCCCCGAAATCTGAAAAGATTCGGAGGAAGTGATAAGTTTAGAGATATTACCAAATGTTGGCAGCATCTCTTGTTGTTGTAACAGTAGTTTTCTGAGCAGGCGCAGTGCTGCGAGTGGTCGTTGCCGATGTGCTACGAGTGGCCGTTGTAGAAGCTGTCGAACTGCTTGTATTACGAGTCTCAGCTGAGCGCGTGGTCGTGGTGCGTTTACGGCTGTTGGTCGTGTACATATCATCACCGGTTGTATCGTCTGTTGTAACGGTACTTGGACGATAATTGTAGTTGTAACCTAAACCGATACCGCCGTATCCAAGCGTCAAGCTGGGAGTGTAATAGCCGTAACCGACGTAACCACCGGTCTCTTGAGCCACCTGAAGAGCCTTCTCACGACGAGCCTTGTACTCCAGTTTTGATTGTGAAGTATAAAGCGGCAATCCAGCCTCGAGGCCGCTCCAATCACCCTGCAACTTCTTGTAACCAATCACGTTGCCGTGATGGTCGGTCATCTCGACGGTTGTTACACCATCTGCGTAGTGCTTACTCCCTACATAGCCTCCGCTGAAGCCAGAACCACCGTAACCATAGGTTCCATAACCATAGCTCAGACAGCTTGTCATAGACATAGACATACCCAGAACCATTGTTACCATAACGATAAGAGTTAACATCTTTTTCATATCGTTTATATTTTTTATCTTGCAAGAAATCATTTCCGGCTTGTTGTTGAAATTGCACTTTTTTGATTTTTAAGAGCAACGGCAGAATTTGAATCTTACGGGCACATGGCTCCATAAGGGACGTATCGTTATAGTCCTGTTCTGCTTGGTTAACTCAAAATTATCGCGAAAGCTTAAAATCAACCCACCTGAAACAAAAGTCAAGCAAGGCGTCTCATATCAAGAATTATGCATTCCGATCGAGACTTTGTTTATAAATCCATCCTAACCCAAGTTATTCCGGATGTTATAAACAATAAGGAATACTTATGTAAATATCATACAGAATAACTTGGGAATTATCCTTATTATAGCTTGATTTTTAATATTTGTCAATATTGTACAAAAAAAAGTCCGACACCTCGGTATCGGACTTTGTAAAGCAACAGTCTTGGCCTTAAATCATCGCCATACCGCCGTTAACGTGAATGGTTTGACCGGTAATGTATTGAGCTTCATCAGAGGCCAAAAAGGCAACAACATTGGCAATATCTTGCGCCTCACCGAGTTTGCCTTCCGGAATTTTGGATAGCAAATTGGCCTTAACATCATCCGGCAGTACGTCGGTCATCGGGGTGCGGATAAAGCCCGGTGCAATAGAGTTTACGGTAATGCCGCGTGAACCGACTTCTTGAGCCAAGCATTTGTTCATGGCAATCATACCGGCTTTAGAAGCAGAGTAGTTGGCCTGTCCGGCATTTCCCATCACACCGACTACGGAAGCAATGCCGATGATGCGACCGAAACGGCGTTTCATCATGCCGCGAACGGCAGCTTTGGCCAGTTTGAAACCGGCAGAAAGGTTAACATCCAAAACCAACTGCCAATCTTCATCACTCATGCGGATAAACAGGTTATCGCGGGTTAAACCGGCATTGTTAACCAAAATATCAATTTGTCCCATTTTTTCTTCAACTTCGGACACCAAATTTTTAACAGCCTCGGCATCGGTCAAGTTGGCAACAAAAATTTCAGCATTAGAGCCGAGTTCCTTTTGTAAATCTTTCAATCTTTCTTCGTTCATATCGGTCAAAGCCAAGATTGCGCCTTGATCATGCAAAGTGTGGGCGATTTTATGTCCTAATCCGCCGGCGGCGCCGGTAATTAAAGCAACTTTTCCATCTAATCTGAACATGTTTTTATCCTTTCATTATAAATTTTTTGCCAGCTCTTCGATTTCTTCAATTGAGCCGACGGAAATTGAATTGATGTCTTTATAACTGCGTTTTGCCAAGCCGGAAAGAACACGGCCGGCACCCAATTCAACCAAATCGGTTATACCTTGTTCGTGCAAAAATTCCATGGTTTCCCGCCATCTGACCGTGCCGGTAACCTGGTCAATCAGATATTTGATAATGGCTTTGTGATCGGTAATCGGCTCAGCCAACACATTGGCAACCAACGGAATTTGTGCATCTTGTGCTTCAACTTCCATAAAAGCACGCGCCATCACATCGGCAGCCGGTGTCATATACGGGCTGTGAAACGGTGCACTGACGGCAAGTTTGACGCATTTTTTGGCACCGAATTCCGGTGCAATTTCAACCGCACGGTCAATGGCCGTCATTGCGCCGGAAAGAACCACTTGTCCATTAGAATTGTCATTAGCGGCAACGCAAATATCACTGCCGTTGGAGCAAGCTTCTATCAGCGCCGAAACATCTTGATACGAAAGCCCGAGCACGGCTGCCATACCGCCTTTGCCGAACGGAACGGCATTTTGCATGGCCTCGCCGCGACTGTGCAAAAGTTGTGCCGTATCGCTGAGCGAAAAAACACCGGCGGCACAGGCCGCGGAATATTCACCCAACGAATGTCCGGCTACGAATGAGGCTTTGTCTTTTAAGCAAATACCGAAATCTTTTTCCAAAACGCGCACCACCGCCATTGAAAAGGCCATTAAAGCCGGTTGCGTGTTAACGGTCATCGTCAACTCGGTATCCGGTCCTTCAGTCATAATTTTGAATAAATCCTGAGAGAGTGCGTCATTGACTTCTTGAAACACTTCACGTGCCGAAGCAAAATTTTCAGCAAGTTCTTTTCCCATTCCGACAAATTGTGAGCCTTGTCCGGGAAAAACAAAAGAATACTTCATTAAAATCCTTTCATCAAAACTTCTGCAACAAGGTATAGACAAGTTTGGGCAAATGTCAAGAATAAACGGCTTTGTATGTGAACAATAACATGGGTAAATTTTGCTTATTTTAATCTTTTATTGAGTTTTTTGGGTTATGCTCTCCAGCATGAGAAAATGCGGATAATTTGAGGACGGTTATGGGAAAGAAAAAAATTGTAAAGGAACGCAAAAAAAGTTGGTGGCAAATTCTGTTATGTAATCTGTTCGGGCTGATATTTATTTGTCTGCCGTTGTTTGCGTATGCCAGTTTGTGCGGCTATCATGCCGATGATCCGTCGTTCAATAAAGCTGTTTCCGCAACCGCAACCGTTCATAATTTTTTGGGCAAGGCCGGTGCTTATACCGCCGATGCAATTTTAAGTTCTTTCGGGTTGGCGCTGATTGTGTTTTTAATTGTGCCGCTGTTTTGGGGAATCGGCTTGTGGCGCTATAAAGCGTTTGCCGAATACAAAACCAGAATATTTGCCTGGATTGTCGGGGTTTTGAGTTTTTCCTGTTTTTTAGATTTAACCTGCCGCGCATATCTGGGGCGTTTCGGGCTTCCGTATAATTTGGCCGGCGAGTGGGGCCGTTCCATCAGCCGTCCGCTGAATAATTACATCAGCATTTTAAATACCCCGTATAATACGCTGTTGCTTGAAGGGATTATCCTGTTTGTCAGCATTCTGTCGTTTAACTTTTCGGCCGGGGTAACGCTGAAGTTTTGGTCCAGGCTGATATATAAAGTCGGCACCTTTATTAAGGCAATTTTCAGCTTTATTCTCGGTACCGGAAAGAAAATCGCCAAAATACCTGATTTCCGCGGGTTTAAAGAATTACAGCCGGGATATTTGCAAAATAAACTGCACGGCGGTTTGGGAAATGCGCCGGTACATCGGGAACCGACTTTTTCCGCCTCGGCTTCCGCTTTGCAACAGGTGCGTGCAACCGAAGAACCGGTCAATGTTTCGGCACAGCGTCTTAAGACCGTTGCCGCCGACGGCAATAAAGCCGTGAAGCAAACGCCGCGGTTAACCATTGAAATGCCGCAAAGCTATGCTGTCGGGGAAAGTACAGCCATAGATACCTCCTTGAATTCCGTCGGGGCGGGACGCAGCAGCGCCAATAACTTTTACAGCCCGACATTCGATTTTATTAAAGATGAAGCCGTCGCCAATCAAAATCAGAAGAAAACAGCGCTTAAGATGTCGCCGGATGATATTTACAAAACCGAAGGTGTGAAAAAGGCGGCTAAAAACAAAGTTGCCGCACCGGAGGCCGTTCAGGAAGAATTATTAGCCGTACCGTCCGGTCCGCAAGGCACTGCAGCACAAACCGTTCAGTCTCAGATTGCGGCCGGCAGCAGCAAAGCAAAAGTCGAAATACCGCAGAAAAAAGTTGCTCAGCCGGTGGCGGAAAAAGAGGATAAATATGTGTTGCCGAGCATCGATTTGATGACGCCGCGGCAGAGTTCGGAGATTGTTGTCGATGAGGAAGCGTTGCAAAATAATGCGGCGCAGTTGGAGCAATCGTTGCGCGATTTCGGCATTAAGGGACAGATTGTAAAAGTACGTCCGGGACCGGTGGTGACATTGTATGAGTTGGAACCGGCACCGGGAATCCGCACCGCGCGCGTGATTGGTTTGGCTGATGATATTGCACGCTCGATGGCGGCGATGTCAACGCGTATGGCGGTGGTCAGCGGTCAGAAAACCATCGGTATCGAGTTGCCGAATGCCAATCGACAAACCGTGTGGTTGCGCGAATTGTTTGAAAACGAAAAATTTATGAACAGCAAGAATCTGTTGAATGTGGCACTCGGTAAAGATATCGGCGGTCAGCCGGTGTATGCCGATTTGGCCGGTATGCCGCATTTGCTGGTTGCCGGTACCACCGGTTCCGGTAAATCCGTCGGTGTCAATTCTATGATTTTGTCGTTGTTGTATCGAATGACACCGGAACAATGCAAATTTATTATGATTGATCCGAAGTGCGTCGAATTTTCAATGTATAACGGTATTCCGCATTTGTTGACACCGGTGATTACCGATCCGGCCAAAGCGGTGGTCGGTTTGAAATGGGCGGTTCAGGAAATGGAAAGTCGTAACCGTTCGTTGGCGCTGTTGAATGTTCGCAATATTACCGGTTATAACAAGAAAGTTGAAGAAATCAAAAAGAGCGGGAAGGGTTTAACCAAAACAATTCAGACCGGATTTGATAAAGAAACGGGACGACCGGTGTATGAAGAACAAACGATTGATACGTCGCCGATGCCGTATATTGTGATTGTGGTCGATGAAATGGCCGATTTGATGCTGGTTGCCGGCAAAGATGTGGAAGCGGCTATTCAGCGTTTGGCGCAGATGGGACGCGCGGTTGGTATTCACTTGATTATGGCAACGCAACGACCGTCGGTGGACGTGATTACCGGTGTGATTAAAGCCAACTTCCCAAGCCGAATCAGTTTCCATGTAACCAACAAATTCGACAGTACAACTATTATCGGCGAGAAAGGGGCAGAACAACTTTTAGGTCGCGGCGATATGCTGTTTATGGCTTCCGGTGATCGCCCGCGTCGTGTTCACGGTTGCTATATCGAAGATGCCGAAGTCGAGCGGATTGTCGATTATATCAAATCGCAAGGCGAACCGCAGTATAAAGCCGAAGTGACCGCCGGCGAACTGAATAATAAAGACGGTGCTGACGGTGATAAAGGGGAAGCATCCGGTGATGCCGAGGAAGATTTGTATCGTCAGGCCGTTGATATTGTGCGCACCGATCGCAAGGCTTCTACCAGCTATGTTCAGCGTAAATTGCGCATCGGTTATAACCGTGCCGCCAATTTAATCGAGCGTATGGAACAGGAAGGAATCGTCAGCCGTCCGGACCATGTCGGACGCCGCGAAATTTTAAGCTGATTGCGCGCAAAATATCTTTTTATACTTGTAAAAAATCGGTTTTTATGGTATATTAAAAACATAAAGACGAAGGACTGTCTGACGCGTATCAACCGCATGTCTCTCGAGCCAACATTACTATTTCGGGAACTGTCACTGTCCGGATCGTGGTCCGGTTATATGGTGCCCACCTTAACATAAGCGGTTCGGTCTGAATGTAAGAGAGTACGGTCAGACGGTTCTTTCTTTTTTTAAAATGAATGTCGTTTCAGCCAATCAAAAATAATCGGGATATTGATTTCGTAAAAATATACGGAAACGTGCGTTGCGTCGGCAACCATAAAAAGTTCTTTGTCCGTTGCCGGCGATGCTTGATGCAAAATCTCGGAATGATGCGGCGGAATCAGTTTATCATCGGTGCCGTGAACGAACAATGTCGGTATAGCGATTTTTTTAATCATGGTTTCCGAATCATAATGGTCTTTTAAAACCAAGCGGGCCAATGGTACCGGTTTTTCACCGACCAAGCGTTTCATCGAGGCAAACGGCGCGGTTAGAATCAAACCGTCGGCAACCCGTTGAGATGCCACATTGACAGCCATCGTGGTGCCCAAAGAATAGCCGTATATAATGATTTTCGGGTAGTTTTGACGTTTCAGCCAATCAAACACCGTCAGGGCGTCGGCATAAAAATTTTGTTGTCCGACTTTTCCCGCCGCACCGCCGAAACCGCGATATTCCATGATTAAAACCGTATAGTCTTGTGCCGTAAACGGCAACATTTGCGGGGCAAATTGCGCAATTTGTCCGGCATTGCCGTGAAAAAAAAGAATGGCCGGTTTGTCTTTATTTCCGGCATAATACCATGTCATAATCGGCGTGCCGTCAGTGGCCGGAATAATATTTTCGCTGAAAACATCAAGCTGACCTTGCGGCGTTACATGATGGGCATTCGGATAATAAAGCAATCGGTCTTGAATGTGATACAACACAACACCGTAGATTACAACAAACGCCGCTATCAAGCCTAAGCCGATATATAGCAGTTTGTGTTTAAGATGTTTTTTCGGCATGGAATAACTCGTCTTAAATTTTTTTCCACGAAGTGCCGGTCGGCGAATCCTCTAAAACAATGCCTTGCTCTTTGAGCTTCTCGCGAATGGCATCGGCGGCTGCCCAATCTTTGTTCTTTTTGGCTTCGGCACGTTTGGCAATCAGCGCCTCAATTTCCGCGGCTTCGCTGTCATCGCTGTAACCCTTGAGCCAAGCTTCCGGATCGTTGTATAATAAACCGAGCATATAGGCATCAGCCATCAATTCCGATTTTTTCTGTTGGCGTTCTTCAAAGGTTTCGGCTTTGTTCAAAGCGTTGACGGTTTCGTGCAGGCAAGACAGAGCCAGCGGCGTGTTCAAATCATCGGCCAAGGCGGCAATAATTTTATCGCTCGGCGCACATTCGACAGTTTCCACATCGCGGTTTTTCAATAGCGCGGTGTAGAATTTATCTAAGATACTTTTGGCTTGTTGCAAACCTTCAAAAGTAAAGTTGAACGGCTGATGATAGTGCGTTGTCAGGAACAACAGGCGCAGTGCTTCGGCCGGATATTTGGCCAAGATTTCATCAACGGTGTAAAAGTTGCCGAGTGATTTGGACATCTTAACGCCGTTAATCATCAACATACCAGTATGGACCCAGTAGTGTGCAAAACGTGTGCCCGGAAACGCCCCGCAAGATTGCGCATATTCATTTTCGTGGTGCGGGAAAATCAAGTCATTACCGCCACCGTGAATATCAAAGTCATTGCCGAGCAGTTTGGAACTCATCGCCGAGCATTCCAAATGCCACCCCGGACGGCCGTAGCCCCACGGGCTGTTCCAACCCGGTTGATCGGCCTCAGAAGGTTTCCATAAAATAAAATCGGCCGGATTTTTTTTGTAATCAGCCACTTCTATGCGCGCGCCGGCCAGCATTTCTTTCATCGAACGACCGGAAAGCGAACCGTAGGTCGGCATGGAATCAACATCAAACAAAACATGGTCATTGACCACATAAGCGTGTTTTTGCTCGAGCAACTTTTTAATCAGAACAATCATTTCATCAATGTATTCGGTGGCACGCGGACGATAATTCGGCGGCAACACGTTCAGCTGTTGCATATCCTCAATATACCAGTTGTAAGTTTGCTCGGTAATTTCGCGAATCGGCTTGCCGGTTTCTTTGTGTTTGTTTAAAATTTTATCGTCAACATCAGTGATGTTGGAAACGTAAGTAACGTGATTAAAGCCGTAAACATGACACAATAAGCGATATAAAACGTCGTAAACAACCGGCGTTTTGGCATTACCCAAATGAGCTTTATCATAAACGGTCGGGCCGCAGACATACATGCGGACGTTTTGGGCATCAATCGGAATAAAAAGATCTTTGCGCTGTTTTAAGGTGTTATGCAAATATATCTGTGTCATGCTTTGTCTCTCTATGCTTTTTGGCCTTTGAGGCGCTTTAAGGTTTTATCATAACCGATAATCGGCAATAAGGTTTTGAGTTCCGGTCCGTTATCAAGGGCTGTTATAGCCTTGCGAATCGGGTGGAATAACTCTTTGCCTTTTTTGCCGCTTTTGGCTTTCAGCTCAGTCATCCAAGCGTTGAAAGTTTCTTCGTTCCACGGTTCCGGCGGTAATAATTCGGCAGCAATATCGGTCAGCGATTTGTCCTCGATAATCGGGGTAACTTCATTGCGGCAAATATCAATCCAAACTTTAATATCATCAACCACATTCAAATTCGGACGTACTTTTTCCCAAAAATCAGCACCGACATTATACCGTTCTGCCACCAGTTCATAAGGCATGGTGTGAATAAATTTGGTGTTGAAGCGGCGTAATTCTTCTTCGTCGAATTTCGGTTGTGAGCGACCGAGTTTGTGGAAATCGAGGGATTGCGCCAGTTCATCTAAAGAATAAAACGGTTCAATCGAATCGGAGGTTCCGAGTTTGGCTAAAAACGAGCAAATTGCTAAAGCTTCTACGCCGTCGGCCTTTAATTCGCGAACACCCAAACTGCCCAAACGTTTGGAAAGTTTGCCTTCCGTGCCGGTTAAGAGCGGCAAGTGTGCAAACGTCGGTACTCTACCGCCGATGGCTTCAAACATTTGAATTTGTGCCGCCGTATTGGTCACATGATCTTCGCCGCGTACAATGTGGGTAATACCGAAATCGGAATCGTCAACACAGGACGGGAAGTGATATAAATAGCTGCCGTCTTCACGGATAATAATCGGGTCACTTAATTTTTCGGCCTCGTATTGGCAATGGCCGCGAACGATATCTTCCCATTCGATAATTCCCGGTTCCAGCTTAAAACGATAGTGGGGTTTGCGTCCTTCGGCGGCGAATCTCTCCAAATCGGCCGCGGTGTAATGAAGTGCCTGACGGTCATAAATCGGGGCTTCGCCTTTTGCCATGGCGCGTTTACGCTTAATTTGCAACTCTTCCGGTGTGTCATAGCAGGCATAAATCCGCCCTTTGGCAATCAATTCATCTCGCATGGCATCATAACGGGCGAATCTGGCTGATTGACGCGCTTCTTCACACCAACTGAAACCAAGCCATTGCAGACTTTCGCGCATGGCATCTTCATATTCTTTTTTGGAGCGCGCAAAATCCGTATCGTCAATGCGCAACATAAATTTCCCGCCGAGTTTTTTAGCGAGCAGCCAGTTAAACAGCGCCGTACGTGTGTTGCCGATGTGCATAAAGCCGGTCGGGCTCGGCGCGAATCTTACTTTTATATCAGACATTTTTCCATTCCATTTTGATAACGACGGTTCATATTATAGAGGAAACGTCGCAAATTCAATCATAAATTTAAAAATTTTACTCATCGCTGACGGTATTATCTTGAACAATGGTTTCCAAGTCATCTAAAAACCAGTCGATTTCATCGTCGGAATCTTCATGAATCATCTTATAAAAACGCTGACGATAGGCAATTAACAAACTGCTTTCTTCAATTTTCAAATCGCGTACCTGAATACGGTCATTGTTTTTAACCACCACAAAAACAGCTTTGATGCCGCCGCTGGCATCTTTGGTGACATTGGTTTCGATATCTTTGATGAAAACGGTGCAGAAGACATCAACTTTATCGCCGTTTTGCACGGCCTTATCAATCGTAAACCGCACCGAACCTTCTTTTAAGGTTAGATCCAAACTTTGGTAACTGATGCGTACATAATCGTTGAACACGGCCAAATAGCGTTCTTTCTGCTCGTCGTTCATCTGTTTCCAATATTTTCCCATTACAAAACGTGCCGCGTGCGCCAAATCAATATCGTTGGTGGCAATTTCATCAAGTTTGGCCGTTTTTTCTTCACTGTCGGGCGAAGTCAGAATCCGGATAATTTCCTGACCTTTTTCATTGGCCCATTTTTGGGCTTCGGCCGCCGTTAACGGACTCGCCGTTGCCAGCGAACTCCATAAAAGGCATAAAAACAAGCTGATAAGTTGTAAAAAATGATTTATTTTCATCTGTGTTACCTGTAAAATACTTTCTGTTCAGTGAATATATTAACACAATGGTTGAAAAATGAAAGTACTTTCCAAAATATCTTTATTATCTGCGATAATAGCGTTTTTTACGGCAACTTCGGCGGCAGATGCGCGCTTGGTGCAAGGTGATTATGAAGAAGAACCGGTGATTAACGAGGTTGCGGTCGATGTGACGACTTCGCGCGGTTTCCGCTTTACGGATAATCCGTTGCGGGCGCCGACTTATGATCCGCGCGGTCCGCAATTTGTGCGCGTTCGCGAAGTCAGAGCAGATGTGGAAAAAATCAGAATCCGCGGTACCATGCGCTGCGGCAGCAATTTGCAGGTAAAGTCGTTTGCCTTTCAGGAAGACGGTATTTGGC
>JAGCYN010000059.1 GCA_017960745.1 Alphaproteobacteria bacterium
TATGAATTAAACGGTATTTGTTCACGGTTTTCTTCACGCTCTTTTCCAAGATTTTCTGCGCACGCTTAAACTTGTTGTTATTGGCGTTGTTGATTTCGGTACGTGGCGATTTTTTAGCGAATAAAACCGAGAGAATGCGTTTTTCGGCCTTGGTTAATTTTGCCGAAAAGTGCGGTTGTTTTTCCAAGAAAATGCGGCTGCCTTCTTGAATGATGTCTAAGCAGCCCTTGCGGTATAAATCAAGGATTTGCGATACAAAGGCAATACGGTCATATTTGCCGATGAGAACCGTGCGCATCAAAGCCCCGTTATAAGACGGATTGAATTTGTTTTTACTCTTGTTTTTCTTTAAGGTAATCAGGGATATCAACAAAGACAGCGAAATGGCCAAAAAGCCCAAGGACGCGTATAAAATGCTGCCCCAGTTAATCAGGAAGTAAGAGAGGTTTTTATCGAAATCTTTGATGAAAATGTTTTTATCCAAAACCCCGACAACAAGGGTATCTTCGCCATTTAAAACCGGCGTGTTGCTGGCAAAAGCAACCACGTTGCCGGCCAAACGATACGTGTTGGTGCGTCTTATAGTTTGCAAGTTGCCTTCGCCGATGTAAAGCTTCATATCGGTAAAGGTATGACCTTCCGGAATGCTGATAATTGTATTGGCAGAGGTAATCAGAGCATTCAACGGTACACCGGTCAAATTCCAATGAAACAGATAGTTTCTGTTTTCAAGACGAACAAGCTGGTTGTTGACCATATAATTAAACTTATAGGTATATACGCCCGGTTCCAGTTTTTGGTTATGCTTCGGCTTGAGAATAATTTGTGAACCGATTTCTTCGGCAATGTACGGAATTTGCGTGCCGTTGACGGTCACACTTTGCAGAATAAACTCGGTTTTTTGGCCTTTTTTGGCGTATTTGTTGAACACACGCTGTAAACCGTGAGCAAATTTGTTGCCGTTGGCCACGATAATGATGGTGTCTTCAATTTTCAAATAGCCGTTTGCTTCAATATCAATATAGCTTAACAGGTATGGGATATGTTCCTGCGCCGGTGCCAAAACACGACGACCGCTCGGCAACGGAACACTGACGGTCGGAACATCGGGTTCTTCCATCATCGGTTCGTCTTGTTGAATAATTTTGAAAAAACGGGTAACGGAACGTTCTAACTCTTCTTCTTTCTGAATTTGTTCTTCTTTCTGGTCCGGTTGGGTTTCGTGTAACGAGGCAACGGCTTTTTCATACATCTTTTGGAAAAGCGTTTTCTTTTTTTCGGACTCGCGCTCATAATATTCCGGCGAATGCATAATGCCGATAGATGACGGCGAACTCAAATCAATCGGTTCATCAGGTGTCATGCGGGCCGCTTTTTCGAATCTTTCTTTGAAAAAGGCCCGAACTTCTTCCTGATTGTTCGGATCCGGCATATTGTCCGGATTAACGCTGTTCGGCGGCAGACGGTTGTAGCTGTTCATGGCTTCTACCGGATTTTGCGCCGTAATGGACGTGACCGAAGCTGAGGCGTTTGCAATGATGCCCAGTGAGATGATGAAACAAATTGTAAGAATTTTTTTCTGCATAAGAATTTCCCCGTGTTTACAAATGCATTAGAACCATATAATATCATATCCAGTAAAGTTTAAAAAAGTTATAAGGAGAGCATACATGAAAAATAAAATTGCCGCAATCATTTTAGGCGCCGGAAAAGGAACACGAATGAAATCGGATAAACCGAAGGTTTTGATGCCGGTTTGCGGTAAACCGATGATTAAGCACATCGTTGAAACGCTCGAAAGCATTCCGGTTGATGAAATTGTTACCGTGGTGTCGCCGGAAGGTTCAGATGTGGCGCGTGAGGTTTCCCCTTATAAAACCTGCGTGCAGGACAAACAACTCGGAACCGGTCATGCCGTGAATTGTGCCAAAGATTTGTTGAGCGGTTTTGACGGCACGGTGTTGGTGGTTTTCGGCGATACCCCGTTGATCAGCAAACAGACCTTCTTAAAGGTTGCCGAGAAAGTGGAAGAGGGATATGCCGTGGTGGTTTTGGGCTTCCGTCCGCAAGATCCGGCTCGTTACGGGCGCTTAATTATGAAAAACGCCGAATTGGACAGAATCGTTGAATATAAAGATGCCAGCGAAGAAGAACGGCAGATTAACTTCTGCAATTCCGGTGTGATGGGTTTTGACGGTCGCCATTTGTTTACCATTTTGAGCAAAATCGGCACGCATAACGCCGCCGGCGAGTTTTATTTGACCGATGCCGTTGAAATTGCACATCAGCTCGGCTTGCAATGCACGGCTTGCGAAGGTAAAACCGAAGAAGTTGCCAGCGCCAACACCTTGGAAGAATTGGCTCAGTTGGAAGAATATTATCAAAAGGCACAGTAATGGAAAAATTTTTCAAGTGGCTATATTATTACTGCCTGATTTTGTTTTCGGCGTTTGTGGTGTATATGTTCATCGTGATGTCCGTTTCGCCGCGAAGTGATGCATTAAAACGCGGCTTTGTAAGCTGCACAGAGCAACTGGTGACGGATATTTCGGAATGTCCGCGCGGCAAAATGAGCTGTTCGTTGAAATATCTGTGGCAAAACACAAAGTGCAACGTGACAGTGGTTTTGAGCGGTTTCGGCGCTTGGGTGAAAGGCAAACAGCCAACACCGTGGGCCAATTATTTATATGAACCGGTAACAACCGCGCTGTTGGATGAGGAAAGTTCAAAATACGGCGCATTTCCGGAAAATGAAAAAGAATTTTCGGCTCAGTATGACCGTTTTCAACGCCAAAATCAGCAAGATGAGGAAATTATGGAGCGCTACTTGAATTTGAAAAAAGATGTGTTGCGTTCTGATGTTGAAGCTGAATTAAAAGACGAAAAACTTAAGGATTGGCCGCAAGATGATGCACTTTCCGACGAAACGGTCGATGATATCAGTGCGGAAGTGTTTACCGATGTGGTTTCCGGCGGTGTGCCGCAAGACGGAAGCTTGCAAATCAAGCGACCGGATATTGTGAAAAATCTGCAAAAAATTACGGAAGAAAAGTTGAAACAGGAGAATTTGAAAGATGAA
>JAGCYN010000060.1 GCA_017960745.1 Alphaproteobacteria bacterium
AAGAGCAGCAACAGCAGTAATAATTCATCAAACAACAATAATAACAGTAACAATAACAACAATAATAGCAACACTAACAACAATAACAACAATAATACATCAGGCAATACCGGCACGATACATAATCCGCCGGCATCGAACTATACGCCGTACAGCGTTGCGGATTTCCGCCGCAGTGCAGAATATACCGGCAGCTCGTTCGGTGGTGATGAAACTACGTCCGGTCAAACCGTTTATTCCGTTAACTTCCATGACCCGATTAATGCGGCTCAGGCTTACGCGGAGTGGTATGGCCATGATAACGCCGATAATGTGGTTTCAAAATTACCGGGAACGGCTTTGGTTGGTGTGGTTGATACCGGTGTATATGCGGGACATCGCGAATTCAAAGATGCTTCCGGCAACAGTATTGTTACCAAACATCATAACTATGACTACGGTCCTTGCACCAGCGCCAATTCTTCAAATTGTTGGCAGGTTACCGACAGCGGTTACAGTATTTCTGTCGGCACCTATTATACGATGACGTTGTATTTGAACGGTGTTGCCACATCGGAAAAAACATCTTTGACCGTCGCTTCTTATAATTCATGGGTGAACGGTTACGGCAATAGTTACGTTTATTCCGAAACTGATCCGACACCGTCGGCGGCTTCAAGCCATGGCAGCAATGTCGCCGGTATTATCGCCGGCAACTGGAAACCGAACAGCAGTTACGGCTCAATGGGTATTGCCTTTACAAACACCTATATTGATGCTGTTCGCTGGGATTTGAAATCTTCATTTTTACGTCCGATTAAAGCGTTAATCGATGATAATGCCGATGTTGTTAATATGAGTTTGGGTACGAATGCTTCCGCTTTAATCAGTGCCGGTTCTTCGGCGGCTGATTTGCGTGAATATTTGGCATCAGATTCCGAAATTTTTGCCGCGGCAAGCTACACAATGGAAAACTATACCACCAACAGTTATGATAACACGGTAAACGGTATGATTTGGGTTTTGGCCGCCGGTAATGAGAGTTATTCTCAGCCATCGGCCGAAAGCGGTCTGAAATTGTTGTCCGAATATCGTGATTTGATGATGTTGACGGTTGTTTCCGTAAATATGAATGACGATGGTACCTATAAGTTGTCGGAATTTTCAAATAAATGCGGCGCGGCCAGAGGTTATTGTATTGCGGCGCCGGGCGGTGAGGGCAGTGATTACAGCTCGAGCGTTTCCGTCATCTATAACGCCTCGAATTCCGGTTCGTATGTCGGTATGGCCGGTACCTCACAGGCGGCACCGATTGTCAGCGGCAGTATTGCTTTCATCAAAGAAGCTTATCCGTGGATGGCCTCTTCGCAAATTATTGAGCTGTTGCTGTCAACGGCAAACACCAACGGTGTCGGCTATAACAGTTCCAACCACGCGGACAGCACCTATGGTGCCGGTATGGTAGATTTATATGCGGCAATTCAACCGTATTTGGATGATACCGGTATTTCAACCGTGAGCGGCAACAATGTTCACAGCAGTTCCGTGCCGTTGGATGACGCCAATTTGAATTTGCCGTCGATTTTTGCTGAAGCTTTGGGCGATGCTTTACCGCCGACCATTACGTTTTTTGATAAATATCAACGTCCGTTCGAAATACCGACACAAAGATATATCACGGAAACACACGCCGGTTATAAAAATTTGAAAAACGATGTTGTCGATATGGCTTCTTCTCATCGTGTTAAGTCGGAAAAGAAGGGTAATATGAGCTTTTCTTATACGGAAACCACCGCAACCGATACTCGGGCGTGGATGAACGCATCTTATCGCTCGGGCAAGCACATGACCGGATTTTATTTCAGTCAGGATACGCGCTACGGTTTGAGTGAACGCACGGCGCGTGATTTGAGCAATCCGTTTATGGCGATGACTTCGGCATACGGTGTGAGCCACCAATATAAGTTGAATTCGGCTCTGGGCTTCAAATTAGAGGCTGTCGGCGGCGAAAATGCGCTCTATGACGGCGATTATGAGTTTGGCGACAGTTCGTTCCATAAATCGGCCTATGCCGTTAATTCCGAACTGCAACTGAAAAAGAATAATCTCTTTGCTTTAGGTATTTCTTCCGGCTTGCTGTATGAAAACGATGCTTTGCTTGGTATGAACGGTCGCGGTGCATTCGGCGTTAAGGGAACGCAGACTTACACCACCGGCGTTAAACTGTCGTTGTTTATGACCGATAAGTGGACACTTTCCGGCAGTTATTATCAAGGTTATACCGAGGCACAGAATTTTGCTTCCGATTTAATCAGCACCTCTCGCTTGATGAGTGACAGTTTTGCCTTTGATTCCAACTATCGCTGGAACAAGGATATTGATTTCGGTTTGCGCGTTTCTTCGCCGCTCAGAATTGAACGCGGTACGCTGAATGTGAATTTCCCGTCCGGACGTGATATGTATTCGGATACGGTCTATCGCAATCAGTACAAGGCAAGTTTGAAGCCGGAAAGCAGAGAATATAAGTTTGCTTTATATCTGAATAACGAAGTCAGTGAAAAACTGAGTTGGCGTTCGGAATTTGATGTTCGTGTTCATCCGGAACATCGCCGTACGGATAATGACTATCGCGCATTATTCGGCATGAATTACGCTTTCAATTAATAAAAGGACATTTTTATGAGTAAAGAACTCTGGAAAACAAAACGGTTTCTGCCGCTTTTGGTTACGCAATTTTTTGGCGCTTTCAACGATAATTTATTTAAAAATACGCTGATGACCTTTGTGGCTTATAAAATGATTGCCAGCTCGCAAACAACCGGCATTTATGCCAACGTGATGGCCGGTGTTTTCATTTTGCCGTACTTTTTGTTTTCGGCACTGGCCGGTTTGCTTGCCGATAAATATAACCGCGCTCAAATTGCCCGCTGTTTGAAAATAACCGAGTTGCTGCTGATGTTGGCGGCCGGCGGCGTTTTTGCGTTGCAAAACATCAATGCGCTGATTTTTATTTTGTTTTTAATGGGGGTACAGTCAACCTTCTTCGGCCCGATTAAGTATGCGTTGTTGCCGCAGCTTTTGAAGTCGGAGGAATTGGTTGCCGGCAACGCCTATATTGAAGCCACCACTTATATTTCAATCATCACCGGCTCCATTTTGGGAACCTTGCTGCCGGTCTATGCCTCGCTGACATTATTGATTATTTGTGCGGTTATCGGCATCATCGCCAGCTATAAAATTCCGCAGGTGCCTGGATTGCGACCGGATTTGAAATTGAATTGGAACATTTTCCGTCAGGTAAAAGATAACTTGCGACTGATTCGTTCTCACCCGATTGTTTTTCGGGCTATTATCGGTGCCACCTGGTTTTGGATTTTGGGCGCGTTCTTCTTAACCGAACTGTTTCCGCTGTGCAGTAAAGTGTTTAACACCGAACCGGCTGTTGTGACGCTGTTTTTGATTTTGTTTTCGGTCGGTGTCGGTGCCGGTTCGGTTTTCTGCAACCGGCTGTTAAAAGGTGAGGTTTCGGTGGTTTATGTGCCGCTCAGCGCAGTCGGTTTGAGTATTTGCGCCTTTTTAATTTATGTTTTATCTGCCGGTTTTGAAGCACCGCAAGAAGCCATCGGCTTAGGACAGTTTTTGTTGATGCCGCGTGGTCTTATGCTGTCTGTTTGTCTTTTTGCATTCGCCTTTATGGGCGGCCTGTATATTGTGCCGCTGAATACGCTGATGCAGGTCAAAGCGCCGAAAAAACAAACGGCTTCGGTTATTGCCGGCAATAACATCATCAATGCGCTCGGGATGGTGGCGATTTCATTATTCGCGGTGCTGTTAATTGCGTTCGGTTTCAAAATTACCGATTTGTTTTTGTTTGTTGCCTTCATCAGTGCGGCGGTGGCATTTTATATTTGCCGCCTGTTGCCGGATGCGCTGATTCGCTCTATTTTCTGTACGGTTTTGGATTTATTTTTCCGTGTCAAAGTCGATGGTTTGCAAAATTTGCGCCAAGCTGGTTCGAAAGTTTTGATTATTGCGAACCATGTGTCTTTGTTAGACGGTATTTTGGTTGCCGCTTACCTGCCGCGCAAAATTACTTTTGCCATTGACAGCGATTGGGGTTCCAAGTGGTATGTGAAAATTTTCAGCGGTTTGGTTGATTTTTATCCGCTTAATCCAGCTAATCCGTTATCGGTACGTTCATTGATTGAAGTCATCAATCAGCGTAAAACCGTGATGATCTTTCCGGAAGGTCGCATCAGCGTTACCGGCTCGTTGATGAAAGTGTACGAAGGAAGCGGCATGATTGCCAATAAAACCGGTGCCAAAATGGTGCCGCTCAGAATTGACGGGGCGCAATATTCCAAGTTTTCGTATCTCGGCAAAATCTTAAAAACAAAAATGTTTCCGCAAATTAAGTTGTCAGTCTTGCCGGCCTGCAAAATAGATTTGCCTGAAGGTTTGAGCGCGCGTGAGCGTCGGCGGCTGACCTCCCTGAAAATGCGCGATATTATGGCGGATATGATGTACACCACCACCGAAAAAGACGTGCCGATTTTCAATGCAGTGTTGCAAGCTGAAAAAATTTACGGCAAAAAACATCCGATAGCCGTCGATATTATGAAAAAAACGCTGAACTACG
This sequence comes from Alphaproteobacteria bacterium, assembly GCA_017960745.1. Taxonomy (GTDB): domain Bacteria; phylum Pseudomonadota; class Alphaproteobacteria; order RF32; family CAG-239; genus RUG410. Next base: position 4,619 of record JAGCYN010000060.1, read on the forward strand.
GTCAATTTTTATTGAAGACTTATGTGTTGGGGACCGCCTATAAAAAGGTATTTCGACAGGAAGAAAAAATCGGGGTGCTGTTGCCGAACAGTCTGGTCGGCGCCGTGAACTTTTTTGCCTTGCAGTTTGGCGGCAAAATTCCGGTGATGTTGAACTTTTCGCTCGGTGATAAACAGTTTTCATCTTGCTTGAAAACCGCCGGTTTAAAAACGGTAATCACAGCGCATAAATTTATTGAGCAGGGGCAGCTGCAGCGCTTGGAACAAGATGTGTTGCAAAGCGGTTGCCGACTGATTTATTTGGAAGATTTAGCCAAACAAATCGGCATCATCACCAAGTTAAAAGGGTTGAAAAAATATTTGCTGCGCCAACAGGTTCAGCGCTCGTGCAATCAGACCGCGGCAATTTTATTTACGTCCGGTTCAGAGGGCTTGCCGAAAGCAGTGTTGCTGTCGCATAAAAACCTGATTGCCAATGTGCTGCAACTACATCTGGCGGTGCCGTTCAATGCCCGTGATGTGATTTTGAACGCGTTACCGATGTTCCACTCGTTTGGTTTGACGGTGGGAACGATTTTGCCGTTTTTATACGGTCTGAAAACGTATTTTTATCCGTCGCCGCTACATTACCGCATTATTCCGGAAGTGGCTTATGAAGTACAGGCAACGGCGGTTTTGGGAACGGATACGTTTTTATACGGTTACGGACGTATGGCCAATGCTTATGATTTCTTCTCGGTTCGTTTTGCCATTGTCGGTGGTGAAAAACTGAAAGACCGCACCCAAGAGTTATGGATGAAAAAATTCGGTATTCGCATTTTTGAAGGTTACGGCACCACCGAAACCGCACCGGTGCTGTCGGTTAACACACCGATGTTTTATCGTGAAAATACGGTCGGACGTCTGCTGCCGTGCATTGAATATAAGCTGGAGCCGGTCAACGGCGTTGATGAGGGTGGTCGGTTGCTGGTTAAGGGCGATAATGTGATGCAAGGTTATATGTTGGCGGATAATCCGGAAGTTCTGCAGCCGGCACCTGAATGGTATGATACCGGTGATATCGTGAATATTGACGAAGAGGGCTTTGTGCATATTCTCGGCCGCGCTAAACGCTTTGCCAAAATCGGCGGCGAGATGGTTTCCTTGACCGCGGTAGAACAATTGGTTGACCAATTATATCCGGAAGCCAAGCAGGGTGTGTTGGCAATTGCTGACGAAAGAAAAGGGGAGAAACTGGTTTTGGTGACTTCGGCCGAAAACGCCGCTATCAAAGATATTCAAAACCATTTTCGCACATCCGGTGTCAGCGAACTGTGGATTCCGAAAGAAGTGGTATATATGAAAAAACCGCCGCTTCTCGGCAGCGGTAAATTCGATTATCAGGAAGCATTACATTTGTTGCAAAAATAGCGGTCAGGCGTTATCGCATTCCTGTTCGCGTTCGTGGTAATATTTGTTGAGTTTGTTGAGCAGTCGTGTCCGCTTTAAGCGGCTGATATGGTCGATGTAAAGCACACCCTCCAAATGGTCGATTTCATGCTGCAAAATAATGGCGAGCAGGTCATCGGCCAAGATTTCCTGTTCCTTGCCGTTATAGTCCAGAAAACGGACGCGCACTTTCTCATGGCGTTCAACTTCGGCACGCTGATCTGGCAAAGACAAACATCCTTCCTTAAACAGCACCATTTCATCCGATGACCAGACAATTTCAGGGTTAATCAGATACATCGGCTGACGCAAGCTCAAATCTTCATCACTCGGGTTCGGATCAAGCACAATAATGCGCTTGGTTACGCCCACTTGCGGCGCGGCCAGCCCGCATCCTTTATCAACATACATGGTTTCCAGCATATCATCCAAGAAATGCCGCAACGCATCATCAACCTTGTCAACTTTCTGACATTTTTGGCGTAGCACTTCGTCCGGATATTCGTATAATTTCAAAACGGCCATCTTATTCCCTCACGGCATGAGCAATTTGGTCAAGCAAGGCGTTAACCATTTTCGGTTCGTTTTTACTGAAGAAAGCGTATGCCAAATCGACATATTCCTGAATTAAGATTTTAACGTCGATATCGGTGGTGGTTGTGATTTCATAAACCGCACACAGCAATAATGCCTGCATCATGCCGTTCATATGCTCATAAGACCACTCGCCGTGCAAAAATTGATTAAGCGATTTTTCCAAATCTTCTTTACGGGTTTGGATACCACGGACCAATTTTTCAAAATATTCGGTATCAATCGGTCCTAATTCCACAAATTTTTCATCATCGGAATCATCAATGGCAAAACGTCCGACTTCACCTTTGATAAATTCTTCAATTACCTCATCGACCGGAAGCTGACCGACGGCAATCATATAATTTGCCTGCACGGCAGCCAATCTGGCGCCTGATTTCATTTTAATCTTAGGGGAAACAAACTTAGCCATTTTATTCATCCTTTAGTTGAGCGTTTTGGTCATCGGAAGATGTCAATTTTTCAATCGTTGCCACAAATTCTTTCACATCGTCCAAGTCGCGGAAGTCTTTATACACCGAAGCAAAGCGAATGTAAGCAATATTATCCAAGTGGGACAAGGCTTCCATCACGCTTTCGCCGATTTGAGTGGTGGTAATTTCACTTTCACCGGTGCTTTCAAAGTTGCGTTGCAGCGAATTAACGATTTTATCGACGCGCTCGGCCGAAATCGGGCGTTTACGCAACGCCAGCGAAATGGATTTTGCCAATTTATCGCGGTCAAATAAAGTCTTCTCGCCGTTTTTCTTGACCACGATAAGTTCACGCAATTGCACCCGTTCAAAAGTCGTGAAGCGAAAACCGCATTCCGGACATTCCCGACGGCGCCGGATGGCGGTATTGTCATCCGTGTTACGCGAGTCTTTGACTTGTGTTTCTTCACATCCGCAAAATGGACACTTCATGCAGCTTTTCCTTTTTTCAACAATTCTTCGGTTACCTGATACAATTTTGAAGAATATCTTGCACCCTTTATAAGCAGTATATCGCCGTTTTGCAAGAGTTTATTTAACAAGAAATCATCTAAACCGTCTTTATTGTCAAAATAATATTGCTGTTTATCGTTCGGCAGCTGTGCCAACATATCTTTCATTTCCGGACAAACGCCAATCACAATATCAACGGAAGTGTCGGCGGCAAATTTGCCGATTTCAATATGACGCGCTTGCGAAGTGGCGCCCAGTTCGGCCATTTTGCCCAAGACCGCAATTTTGCGACCGGTGGCGGATTTTTTATTTAAGTTTTCCAGCGCCAGTTTCATCGCTTCCGGCTGACCAGAGTAGCTGTCATCGATTAAAGTATAAGAACCGCCTTGAGGTAGGGACAGGGTATGTTGTTTGCCTCGGCCGTCCAAAGCGCCGAAATCTTTAATATGGGCAGCGGCTTTCTGCACGTCTAAACCCAGTGCTTCAACAACGCTCAAAGCACACCACGCATTATAGAAAAACTGTTCACCGTCTTCTTGTAAACTGAATTCGGCCTGCGGATGGTGCTTTTTACCGAAAGGACGCACGTCATCGGTATAGCGATGCGCTTCGGCAATCAGCAAATCGGCAAAATTGGTATCTTCATTGACAATTGCCGTTCCGTTCGGCTTTAAGCCCGAAAAAATCTCAGCTTTGGCGCGGGCAATACCTTCAAAATTTTCAAAAAATTCAATATGCATCGGATAGACATTGGTGATAACGGCAAGATCCGGCTTGACCAAACCGGTCAAATATTCGATTTCACCTTTGGCACTCATGCCCATTTCAATTACGGCATATTCGGCGTTCATATCGATTTCACAAAGACTTTGCGGCACGCCGACGGCATTGTTATGATTGCCGGAGGTGGCGTAGGTTGGCGCAAATTTGGAAAGCAGGAAGGCAATTTCTTCTTTGGTGGTGGTTTTACCGGCGCTACCGGTTAAACCGATCACTTTCCCTTTAAATAAACTGCGGTTATAAGCGCCGATTTTGCCATAAGCCTGCAGCGTGTCGGCAACCACAATTTGTTTTTTGGCGTCAGCCTCTGAAATGAGGTGGTCAACAATTGCCAACGGACATCCCTTTTGCAAAACTTCCGCCACAAAATCATGGGCGTCGAAACGTTCGCCTTTAAGGGCAATAAATAAGGTTTTGTCGTTAATTTTACGACTGTCGGTCGAAATTTCGCTGATTTCGACATCGGCAACATCGCCGTTGTATTCCAAAATCTCAGCCAGTTTTTGTGAAGTTATTTTTTCCATTTTGTTTTCCGCACTAAAAGCATATTGAACTCGGCGCTTATTATACTGTGTGCCGCAAAAATTGCAAGACGTATTTGTTAAAGGGCAAAAATATATTGAAGATGACAGATTGACAAATTTTAATTTGTAATGTATAAAGAATAAGCTTTAACCTATATTTTACAAATTAGTATATGATAAACACTTGATTTGGTATGAAATATCAATCAGTTAACATATTTTTTTTACTTAAAACATCATCGATTATGAAAAAGGGTTTGTTTTTTTTGGCCGGTATCATTCTTGGTATCGCGAGTGTTCATGCCGCTAAGCAGTTGCAGAAAATCCCTCATTTAGATTTTACGAACTGGCCTGACGCCTTCATCGACGATCCGGAGGAAGTCGGCGGCACACAACAGAATGTCCGTGAATAAAACACATAACACGGTGATAATGAAAACAATTTAGACAACGAAAGTCATTGTTCTTGAAAAAAACGCCTTCTTTCCGACAGGGGAAAGGAGGCGTTATCTGTTTTAAAAGATGATGGTTTATTTTTTGCAATGAGCGGTCAAAACTTTTAAGATTTTCACCAACTGCGGTTTCATCTCTTTGCGTTCAACCACCAAATCCACCATACCGTGTTCCAACAAATATTCGGCACGCTGGAAACCTTCCGGTAATTTTTCATGAATGGTTTGCTCAATCACGCGCGGACCGGCAAAACCGATTAAACATCCTTTTTCGGCCATATTGACATCACCGAGCATGGCAAAAGATGCCGAAACGCCGCCGGTGGTCGGATCAGTTAAGATGGAAATAAACGGCACACCTGCTTCTTTGAGCTGATTAACCGCTGCCGTCGTACGCGCCATTTGCATTAATGACAACATACCTTCCTGCATGCGCGCACCGCCGGAAGCGGAAACGGCAATGAGCGGAATACGCTCTTGCAGGGCGATTTTGGCGGCGATAACAATGCCTTCGCCGACGGCCATACCCATGGAACCGCCCATAAACGAAAAATCAATGGCCGCCACAATGCTGTCGATATCACCGAGTTTGCCGCGCGCAACCTGAATGGCATCGTTGCATTCAGTTTTTTTGCGGTTGGCTTTCAGACGATCGGTATATTTCTGTATGTCTTTAAATTTCAGCGGATCATCCTGCACTTTAGGCAAGTTAACCATGGTATATTTATCATCATCAAACAGCAGACGGAAACGTTTTTCAACATACAGCCGCAGATGATGTCCGCACGAGGTGCACACATAAAAGGATTCTTTTAACTCTTTTGAAAAAAGCATCTGGTTGCAGTTCGGACATCTGACCCACAAGTTATCGGCCACCTCTTTCGGGGTGGTCTTTTTAATTTTAGGCCGTATAATTTCAGTCAACCAACTCATCGATTATCCTTTCTTGGCAGAAAACGCAGAACGGATGTAATTCCAAATGTTGCCGAAAGATTGCGAACCGTTGTTTTTCGAAGCCTCAATACCGGCAGTATTATTTTTTTCCTGCAAGCCGACAATGTTTTGCTTCAATCCGTTGACGGTGGCATTCAGTTTCGCTTGTTCCTTATTGAGTGCCTTATTTTGCTTTCTTTGTTGGCGCAAGGCACGGCGCAGCGGATAATAAGCAAACCACGAATCAACGCGTGCAAAAATGTAGCCGTACAAAAAGAATATAAACAAAGCGGGAACGGTTTTGACATACTCTTGCGGCAAAAAGGAAAATTCAATTCCTTTCTCAGTCGGGTGTGCATCAAACAAAACCCACACCAGAAGGGCCAAAAACGGAATATTGATTAAATAACGCAAGAGGCTCATATCAGTCTCCTTTCACGGATTAAGCGGAAGCATTCAAACGATTATGAAGTTCTTTACCGGTTTTGAAATGTAAAATATTTTTTGCAGGGACTTCAACCTTGTTTTTATTTTTCGGGTTGATGGCAACACGCGGTTTTCTGCTTCTGACAGAAAAAGCGCCGAAACCGCGGATTTCGATTCTGTCGCCGGCGGCCAAAGCCTCCGTCAATCCGTTAAAAACAACGCCGACAATACTTTCAATTTCCTTCATGGTCAAATTAGGAACTCTGGCTGCGATTCTTTCAACTAATTCAGATCTTGTCACTTTTTTCTCCATCAAATATAATTTAATAACTCATCTACACATACATCTTTTCAATCGAGATATCCATAGATTTTTTACGATTTTACACAAACATCTGGCGCGCGCAAATAAAGCGGCTTCGGATAATCCGGTTTGCGGGCGGTATATTTGCGAATGGCACAAGCGGCGATTTCTTTAATCGGCACGCTGCGGTCCATACGAATACAATGCAATGTTAAGCCGCTCGGCTTATCAAGAAAACGCTCGACGCCGTTACCAATCAGGGTAACAACCTTGCCTTTGAGTTGTTCGATAATCTGCTCATAAGGCAAAGCCGCCGGTTCGGTCAGTTTTTCCAACCGTCCGTCAAAAAGCTGAAAATAAAAGTCATCGCGCTTGGTTTCGATAATCACGGCATTATAATGGGAGAGCTCGGAAATATCAAGCGCGTGAACATAAGCCTCAAACGCCGAAACACCGGTAACCGTCATCTTTTGATGTGCCATGGTCAAAGCCCGCGCTGCCGCAACGGATGAGCGGACACCGGTAAAAGAGCCGGGACCGACGCAGACGGCCAACAAATTAACATCGCGAAACAACAGATTCTGATGTTCTAAAAGCTGCTTGATTTGCGGCAACAACGCTTCAGCCTGACCGAAATCCATTTCCTGTTCGCTCTTTTCAATCACACGCGTGTCGTCTAAAAGCGCCACGTTGCAGCTGTCGGCTGTTGTATCGAAGGCAATGGTGTACATTTTATTTTCCTAAAATTATCAACCGTTCAAAAATTTTGTTTGCTTATTGCGGTTTATATAATATAAAATCAGCGCAAGCGCAAACATTTTTTTAAAGTTGGAATCATGAACGAGGAATTACTTAAAAATATCATCTTGCTGAGTATCATGCTTGAAGTGATTATGATTGCGGTAATTGTTGTTCTGCAAATCAGAATTTATAAATACGGCCGCCGTATCTACTTTGTGAAAAGGGATCGCGAACGCTGTAATGAATTGCTGTATTCGGCCAAAGACGGTTATTTTTGCTTTGTTTATCCCGACCAAAAAGTCAAAGATCCGCAAAAAACGCTTGTGGAAAAATGTTCGCGTCGGTTGGCGGTTATGCTGAATTTAAAAAACGGCACGGCTTCATCATTTGAGGATATTCTCGATTCGTTTTATAAAGATGATGTGCGCCTTTTAAAAAAATATGTATCGTTGTTGCAACAAGAGGGTTTGGCTTTTGAAGATGTGCTGACCGTCAAAGGCGGACATCGCTATGTCGGGGTTTACGGCAGTCGCGTAAACGGTGCCGATAAAAACCTGTATTGCGATGTGGTTTGGTTCCGCGATATCACGGCCGAAGCCGAAAAAATTGCCGCGTTGGAAAATGAACAGCAAGAAGTTTGCAACACTTTAAAACGATTCGAAAATATGATTGACGGCTTGAATTATCCGGTATGGATTCGCGATGAGCAGCTCAATTTGCTGGCGGTTAACAAAAAATATGCGGAATATTGCGGCCAAAGCAACAAAGAAACAGCCGTGCATGACCATATCGAAATTTGTAACAACAACGGTGAAGAAGTGTGTAAAAACACGGCCGAACTCGCCCAAAAAAGCAAAAAAATGCAGCATGGCGTTTTTCATCGGGTGATGGGCGGAAAATTATATAATTTTGAGGTTTTTGAAACCCCGTATTTCATTGATGATGATTTGGATAAGATAGGAACCGTCGGCTGTTTGAGCGACAGTACCGAGCTTGAAAACGTCAAGCGCAGCTTTAAGATTAATCAGAATAATCACTTGGAAGTTTTGGCGGCGTTGGGAACAGCGTTTGCCATTTTTGACGATAAACAGCACTTGTTCTTCTATAACAGCGCATTTCGGAATTTATGGCATTTGGATACCGAATTTTTGGAAACCAACCCGCTTTATATGAAGTTTTTGGAAACGGTGCGCGAACAGAAACTTTTGCCGCCGGTGCCTGATTTTAATACTTATCGCACGGAAGAACTGCAGGTTTTTGAAACCCTGCTTGAAACCAAAGAAGATTTATTGCACTTGCCGGACGGTCGCACGATTCGCCGTCTGCGGACGCCGCATCCGAAAGGGGTAATTTTTGCGTTTGAAGATGTTTCTGACCGCTTGGCCACAATGCGCCGTCTGAACGATTTGACATCTATGCAGCAAAACATTTTGGATAATTTGAACGATGCGGTGGTCATTTTTGGTTCTAATCGCCGTTTGAAATTTTATAATCGCTCTTATTTGAAACTGTGGCAGGTTGATATTGCTAAAATGCAGGATGAGCCGAAGTTGGAACAAATTATTTCGTACCAGAATTTATTCTTTTCCAATGTTGATGATTGGCCGGCATTTGAGAAAACCATGTTGGCAAACATTGCAGAGGGCAGACAGTTTGATTTGCTCAGAGATGATAATGTCTCCATAGCCGTATCACCGCTGATTTTTTATGATGGTTCAATTATGATTACATATACCAAAAAAACAAAGTAAAATGAGGCAAGATAATGTTTTTTGATAATAAAGACGAAGAAAAAGAAGAAAGTCAAGAACAGGAAACGGATAAGAAAGCCGTTAAAAAAACGCAGAAAGGCTTTGATGACGGTGAACGCCTGACGTTGAAAATCAACGTTAAAGAGGCGACGCGCTATGATGCCATCAAAGATAAAAAAACAGTATCAAAATCGCAGAAAAACGTCAAGAAACCGCCGAAAAACATTTATAAAGAGGACGAAGAAGAGGAAGAAATCGTCGATAAAGATGTGATACGTTCTCTGCAAGAGTTGCAAATCAACCAAAATGACGCCTCAAACGGCGATAATTCGTTGATTAACGCCTTATTGCCGCATGAAAAACGGCAAATTGAGCAAAGTACCAACATTGAAATTACCCGTCAGGAAGAAAATGCCGGTCGGCACGATGCGTTGGAGCGTACCGATAAAATGTTGCGTCAGGCCGGTATGTCAAAGATGACAACGCAAGAATTTATGAATCAGATGACCGACGCTATTTATGAGCCGAGTCGTTTGAAACGGGAGGCTTTTGAAAACAATATCGAGCAAAAAGTCGGTATTGAAGGCAAAATTTCCAAGCGCGATGAAGATAACGTTGTCAAAGGCGTGAAAAAAGTCAATGAAGTGACGGATCATCATAAGGTCAGAAAGGTAACAACTCAAGATGTTGCCAAGGTCGGTCAGCAAAATCTGTCTAACAATAAAACAGCGGAGATGATTTTGGAAAAATCCGGTCAAACGGCAAAGTTGGAAGAAATTAAAAAGAACAGCGTGGCCGCGCAGAACAGTCCGAAGGATAACAAACCGAAAAACAAGTCATATGCCAAGGAAATGAAAGATTTATTGCGCAATTCGCTTAAGAAAAATGATAAAGTTCGCTGATAAGCTGAAAGTTAAGATTTACATTTGAGAAAAAATATAATAATCTGAAGCCAGATTATAATTAGTTGGGGAAAGAATATGGAAAACCAGTATTATACCATGATGGAAAAACAGGATTTTTTCGAAATAATCGAGAATAAATACGGCGAACTGGCTGTTTTTATTGATGCGCGCGAAGGCAAGCCGCAGGATCCGGTTTTGCAGTTTGACGGCAAAAAGACCGCTTTATTGAAACGTGATGAGCGTCGTTCGATTATTTTGGATAACATCGATAAAGAAACGTGCGGTGTTTTGGCTGAAGCCGAAGTGGTCATGATTGTGGAATTGAAATCCGAAATGGTTGAGAATGTCTATGCGGTACCGGTAGAGAACGTGGAAGATATTGTTTTGAACGGTCGGCGGACGCGTGCTGACGAATTATATCGCGCTAAAAATAAAGATGAGCTGTTGCGTTCATTCGGTGCTATCAAAACTTGGACAGGCGGGTTGAAATAATGATAGGTCTTGTTTTTGTAACCCATGGCAATTTGGCCTCGGAATTTTTGGCGGCCATGCAGCATGTTGTCGGTCCGCAAGAAAAAGTTGCCTGTATTTGTATCGGGCCGGACGATGATATGGATGCCAGACGGCAGGAAATTTTGCAAAAAGCCAAAGAAACAGACGGCGGTCAAGGCGTTTTGTTGCTGACGGATATGTTCGGCGGCACACCGTCTAATTTGGCAATGTCAATTATCGGTCACGGCAATTACGACGTGATTGCCGGCATTAATCTGCCGATGTTGATTAAATTGGCCTCCGCCCGCAAGGAAATGACGTTGGCTCAATGTGTGGAATGTGCGCAAGATGCCGGTAAAAAATACATCAATGTTGCCTCAAAGTTGCTGAACGGATCGGCAAAATGAGCGTGTTGGAACAAGAACTGAAAATTTGTAACCGTAAGGGTTTGCATGCGCGTGCCGCGGCAGCGTTCGTAAAGTGCGTTTCCGAAACCGCCTCGGATGTAACGGTTGAAAAAGACGGACAGGTGGTTGACGGCAGTTCTATTTTAAGCTTAATGATGTTGGCGGCATCACAGGGAACGGTGATTAAAGTCAGAGCAGACGGCGATGATGCCAGCGATGCCCTGCAAAAAATCGCCTTACTGGTTAATTCGTGTTTTGGTGAGGAACAGTGACAGACGAACGGACCGGCAGAAATAAAACCATTAAGCTTTCGCCAAAAGAAGAAAGTTTTTACGCGGCGCGAGCCGTGAAATGTTCGCCGCGTTGTTCGGCAAGTTATGAAAATCAGATTTTTTGGAACGATACCATGTATGCGTTGCGGTTTTTACCGGATGCGTTTGTTGATTTAATGATTGCCGATCCGCCATATAATTTAACAAAAAGTTTCGGTAAAAACATTTTCCGGCAGATGGAACTTAAAGAGTATTCCAAATGGCTCAATAACTGGCTGAAACGCGTTGACCGTCTGCTTAAACCGAACGCCAGCATCTATATTTGCGCTGATTGGCGGAGTTCTCTGGTGATTCCGGAAGTGGCCGGCAAATATTTTATTTTGCAAAACCGTATTTCTTGGGAACGCGAAAAGGGACGGGCGGCACAGAATAACTGGAAAAATTGTCTGGAAGACATTTGGTTTTTCACCAAATCGGATACATATACCTTTAATTTGGATAACGTCAAAGTACAGCGTCCGGTTTTGGCGCCGTATCGTGATTTTGGCGGGCATCCGAAAGATTGGAGCGAGATAAACGGTCGTAAAATCCGCTATACGGCACCGTCAAACATCTGGACCGATATTACCATTCCGTTCTGGTCAATGGCCGAAAATACGGATCATCCGACGCAAAAGCCCGAAAAACTGATTGCGAAGCTGATTTTAGCTTCCAGTAACAAAGGCGATATGGTGTTTGACCCGTTTGTCGGTTCGGGAACCACCGCGGTAACGGCCAAAAAATTAGGGCGGCGATTTCTGGGAATCGAACGCGAAAAGAAGTATGTGGCGCTTTCCATGAAGCGCTTGGAAATGGCCGATACCAATCCGGCCATTCAAGGCTATGAAAACGGCATTTTCAAAAGCCGCAATTCAGATAGTGTGTAATTGATAAAAATGCTTGAGTTTTGCGTTTTTACAACATATATTATAAAGCTGTAATAATGTGGGATAAATAAATGAAATTAGGAAAAAGTGCAGTTATTTGGGCCGTCATTTTCATCGTCATGACAATTGCGATGGGGTTGATGGATCATAAAAATTTTGTCGGCAATCACGAACAGGTTGCCTTTTCAGAGTTTATGCAGCGGGTGAAAGACAAACGGGTGACATCCGTGACCATCAGCGGCGCGGAAATTTCCGGTTTAATGACCGACGGACATCGTTTTGTCACCTATGCGCCGTATTCACCGACAACCGTTGATACGCTTGTGGATGCCGGCGTTAAAGTTGAAGCACGCCCGCAAGATACGTCCGGCGATACGTTTTGGAGCATTGTTATTTCTTGGTTCCCGATGATTTTACTGGTCGGCGTTTGGATATTTTTTATGCGTCAGGCCAATGCCGGCAACAACAAGGCCATGAGCTTCGGCAAATCGCGTGCCCGCCTGATTGAAAACAATAAAAAAGTTACGTTCAAGGACGTTGCAGGTGCCGATGAGTCCAAGCAGGAACTGGAAGAAGTTATCGACTTTTTGAAAGATCCGATGAAGTTTCAGCGTTTGGGCGGCAAAATTCCGAAGGGTGTGCTTTTGGTCGGCCCTCCGGGAACCGGTAAAACATTGTTGGCAAAGGCCGTGGCCGGAGAGGCCAATGTGCCGTTTTTCTCGATTTCCGGTTCTGATTTTGTGGAAATGTTCGTCGGTGTCGGTGCTTCGCGTGTGCGTGATATGTTCCAACAAGCCAAAAAGAATGCGCCGTGTTTGTTGTTTATTGATGAAATTGATGCCGTCGGTCGTCATCGCGGTGCCGGTTTGGGCGGCGGTAACGACGAACGCGAACAGACGTTGAACCAGTTGTTGGTTGAAATGGACGGCTTTGATCCGAATGAAAATGTGATTTTGATTGCGGCGACCAACCGTCCGGATGTGTTGGATCCGGCGCTGTTGCGTCCGGGACGTTTTGACCGTCAGGTGGTGGTCAGCAATCCGGATATCAAAGGCCGCGAGGCAATTTTGAAAGTTCACGTTCGCAAAGTGCCGTTGGCGCGCGATGTTGATTTGTCGGTGATTGCGCGCGGTACGCCGGGCTTTTCCGGTGCTGATTTGGCTAATCTGGTGAACGAAGCGGCTTTATTGGCGGCGCGCCGTAACAAGCGTAAAGTCACGGCGGAAGATTTTGATAACGCCAAAGACAAGGTTTTGATGGGTAACGAGCGCAAATCCATGGCGATGGATGAGGAAGAAAAGAAGCTGACGGCATATCATGAAGCCGGACACGCCATTTGTTCTTTGCATGTGCCGGAAACCGACCCGATTCATAAAGCCACCATCATTCCGCGCGGTCGGGCACTCGGTATGGTGCAGCAGCTGCCTGAAAAAGACCAATATTCCTACACCCGTGCCAAAATGTTGTCACGTTTGACGATTTGCATGGGCGGACGTGCCTGCGAAGAGCTGAAATTCGGTTATGATAAAGTAACTTCCGGGGCGTCGGCAGATATTTCGGCGGCCACCAATTTAGCTCGCTCGATGGTAACGGAATGGGGGATGAGCGATGTTTTGGGGCCGGTGCTGTATGCTGAAAATTCCAATGAAGTATTTTTGGGTCGGGCGGTAACGCAAAATAAAAATATGAGCGAAGACACCGCGCGTCTGGTTGATTCCGAAATCAAGCGTTTGTTAACGACGGCGCATGAAGAAGCCACATCAATTTTGAAAAAGTATGACAAAGAATTGGAAGCTTTGGCGCAAGCCTTGATTGAATATGAAACCTTAAGCGGCGAAGAGATCAAAGATGTGATTGCCGGCAAGAGGCTAAATCGTACCAATCAGACGCCGGTACCGCCGGAAAAGCAAACCAAAGCATCAGTTCCTGAAGTATAAGAGGTAAAAATGAATTTTACAGATTTAGGTTTAAGCAAAAAAACAATTCAAGCAATTAAAGAGGCCGGCATCAGCGCGCCGACAACGGTGCAGGCGGATGTTATCCCGTCAATTTTGGCCGGCAAAGATGTGTTTACGATTGCCCCGAACCGTTGCGGCAAAACGTGTTCGTATGTTTTTCCGCTGATTGAAATTATTTCGAAGCATGAAGCACAGAATATTCTGATTATCACTGCCGGTTCCGCACAATCGGTGGCGGTATCGGACAGATTTGCCGTGTTTAACAAGTATCACGAGGTTAATGAAAGCACGGTAACCGATTCTGAAGAAGACATCAATCAAGAGGCGAATGTTATTATTGCTTCGCCGGATTTGCTGCTGGAATTGGTGGCTGATCATAAGGTTGATTTGTCGCAGACCAATATTTTGGTGGTCGATGACATCAATCTGATTAAAAAACTGCATCAGTTGGATAATTTGGAAAAAATTCTGAAGTTATTGCCGGCCGATAAGCAGAATATTGTGTTTACCAATCGTCGTTCTAAAGAAACACAAGGCATTTTGGATCAGATTTTGCAGACGCCGGAAGAAATCAAGATTGATCGCGATAAAGAAGAAGAGGCGGTGCAAAGTGAAGATGTGAACACGGCTCAGGTTGAGGTACCGGTTAAAGCCGATAAGCGCGAAAAAGCGCCAAAAGCGAATAAGCGCGAGAAAAGGGCCGCGGCCGAAAACGGCAATGAAGATGCCGAGGCCGTCAGCTTGATGAAAAAATATCATACTTTCGGTCGTAAAACGCCGGCATTCTTGCTGACAGCCGTTAAATTGGCGGAAGATAATTAATTAGATGTGTTTTTTTGCAAAAAAAACTTGAATTTTGGTATTTTTTTACGCTATAAAAACGCCATAAGGTTTGTAAAAGAACAAATGTAAAGGAGATAAACAAATGTCAGGGCATTCCCAATTTAA
>JAGCYN010000061.1 GCA_017960745.1 Alphaproteobacteria bacterium
ATCTCTGAGGTTAAAATTGCTGTGATCCACGCCTAAACTGTCCGTCCCGTCATCATTCATATGATAACCGGACTTTGATTTAAATTTGTCCCAAATGTCCATTTGTTTCTTCCTTTCTTCAGTTAATATTGATGTTTGGTTTGTTCAAATGGATTTCGTTTATAGGACCTCCTTTCACCTCGCTCGGTTGCCAACACAATTTCATGTCAAAAACGGATTTTCCATTTTCACAATAAGAATATTATTACATAAATAAGAAAAGTCAATAAGAGATAAGAGAAATATTTTTAAAAACAAAGAAAAATATCATAAACAGCGGCATAAACCTCATCAGCCGCTTGTGCATAATTTCAGCAGATATATAACAGAATATATGCTTTAAACTTCGTCCGGCACGGTATAATCCAAAACCTCAAGAACGGTGTCATAATCAAATCCGGCACGCACAAGAGTGCCCATATCTTTTTGCCGCATTTCTTTGCGGGCGGTGTCATCGCTGCGATAAGGACCGATTTTTTTGCGTTTGGCCATGTTGAGCGCCATTTGCAAGGGATTATATTCCTGTTCGCTTAAAACACCGTCAATCTGCTGTTCGGCAACGCCCTTGGCCTGCAATTTTTGGCGAATATAGCGCGCCGGCTTGCCGGCATTCAAGTAGCCGCGAATTTTAATTTCGGTATAGCGTGCATCGTCTAAATAATGCAGACGCTCAAAATCGGCAAGAATTTCTTCAATCCATTGATATGCCTGACGGCGATCAAAATCGGGATTTTCACGGGCATATAAATTCACTCGTCTTTGCAACACCAAACGCAGATTTTCAACCGATGATTCAAAGCGTTTCAAATAATATAAGCCAATGTTTTTAAGTCGCTGAGGCGTGATTTTTTTTTGCGGTCTGCGCTTTCTGACGCCGGGATTATTTTCTTCATTATTTGATTCAAACACTTGAAATTTCTCCGTTGATAATCTAAATTCAGAGCAACTATAACACAACAGAGGTTTCTAAAAGATGAACGATAAGTGTATTTCTTTTAATCTGGATAACAATGCTTTCCGCGGTCGAATTGTGCGCTTGGATAATGTGTTGCAAGATATATTCTCACATTGGGTGTATCCCGATAATATTGCATCGGCGGTTGCTGAAACGACGGCACTCGGTGTGCTTTTGGCCAGTTTGATGAAGTTTGATGGCTTATTTACGTTGCAAATGCAGGGCAACGGACCGTTATCGCTGTTGGTGACCGATGTAACGTCGGACGGTAAAGTGCGTTCTTGTGCCAAATATGATGCCGAGGCAATCAAAAAAGCTCAAGAGCTGCGTAAAACCGAGGGCGTTATTGAGCCGACACCGCATTGGTTGGGGCAGGGAAACCTGATTTTTACCATTGACCAAGGGCCGAAAACAGAATTATATCAGGGCGTTGTGGATTTACAGGGTAAAAATTTGGCCGAATGTGCGTTGCGCTATTTCAAAAATTCCGAGCAGATTGACACGCATTTGCAGTTATTTGTGCAAAAAAACGAAAACGGCAACTGGCAGGCCGGCGGTATTTTAATTCAGAAAATGCCGACAGCGGGCGGGGTTGATGCCGCCGATGCGGAAGATATGGCCGAAGTTTGGAATGAAGATAAAATCTTGCTCGACAGCTTGAAACAAGAAGAAATTTTTGACGCTGATTTGAGTTTGGAAGATATTTTGTTCCGCCTGTTTCACGAGCATAACGTTCGCGTGGTTAAAAACAGCGCATACCTTTTCGGTTGCCGCTGCAACCGCGAAAAACTGTTGAATACGCTGAGCAGTATGAAGCAGGAAGATATTGACGATATGCTTGAAAACGGCAAAATTACGGCAACCTGCAACTTTTGCGGACAGATCTACAGTTTCGAGAAAAGCGAGCTGTTAAAGCATTGATGCCATTAAATATATATTAACTTTTGACGGCTAATCTGAATAAAATTTTGGATCAATCTTCTGAAGAGTTGCGAATATGAGAAAATTTATCAAAATGTTGCTCGTTGCCCTGATGGCGTGCAGTTTAAACGCTTGTTCCACCATGAATAATGATGAAGCGGCACCGGAACGTTACAGTGATTTACACTTCGATAACAAGGCCCCGATCCGGCTAATGGTGAAAAAAATTGAAGTAAAGTCTGAATTTACACCGTCATTTACCCGTCCGAATGTGGAACATCTGTTCCCGGTTTCTATTGAAAAAACGGCCAAAACTTGGGCCAATGAACGTTTGGAAGCCGCCGATTACGGTTCTGACCGCGTGGCAGAATTTATTATTCAAGATGCCAGCGTCACCGAGCAGGAAGTTAAGACCGATCAAATTTTACAAAAAGATCGCTTGAAATATCATGCGGATTTGAAAGTTATCTTGAAGGTAATTGATAATCAGGCCAGCGCGCAGACTTCGGTTGAAGCATATCGCGAGCTAACGATGCCGATTGATACGGCCATTGCCGATAAGGAAAAACATTGGAACGAAATGGTTGTGAATTTGTTTACGGCCTTTGATGAACACATGGAAAGCAATGTTTACAAATATTTGAACATGTACATCAAAGACAATAAGTCGGTAACAACGTTTTAGTTCAATAAACTATAGAAGTCTGCCTTTGATTTTGCGGATAACAGCGGAATCAGAGGCAGATTTATTTTAAATTCGCGACCGTCGGCGGTACACGCCAAACAACTGCCGTAAAGAACCGCTTCGGCGGCATCAATCAGCGCGGTATCTTCAAATTCAAAGCATTCGCCGGGTTCCAAATCCGGCAATTCGCCATGAAAGCCGTAGCTCATATCATGAAAATTTTTACCATTGTTGTCGGTAACGCACAAATCTTTTCTGAGTAGGCGAATACGTTGCGCGGAGTTATTTTCAATGCGCAGACAATAGCCCCACAAACGATGCCGGCAGTCATCGCTGTCCAGTTGTTGCCGATAAGCTGAAACAATAATGTCTTCGTTACCGGTTGCGGCGCAAGTCAAATCCGAAGTATCAAACATAAAACCCCTCCAAATTATCTTAAGGATTCATTAACCTTTAAAAATTTGCAAGGGGTTTATGAAGTTATACCACAAGTTATGCACAGATAAAGAAAAATGAGTATGTTTATGCTTTTGCCGGCACGCGGCCGTAAACGTCTTCATAACGCACAATATCATTTTCATCAAGATTATCGCCGCATTGAACTTCAACAAAATCCATCGGTAATGCAGAGGCATTTTGAATGCGGTGTTTGGTTTGCGCCGGTATAAAAACAGATTCGCCGGCATTTTTAACCAACTTTTCTTCGCCGAGCGTAACAATGGCCGTGCCGCCGACAATAACCCAATGTTCGTTTCTGAATTGGTGAGACTGCAAAGATAAAATGCCGCCCGGTTGCACCATAATGTGTTTGACGCAAAATCCTTCGCCGCAGTCTGTTACTTCCCAAGTGCCCCAAGGCCGAGAATCTTTTTGCCCGCGCGCATAATTGTTTGTCATTGAAAGCTCCTTTTTTTAGTTTACATACAATGAAAAATAGTATAAACAAATAAAGCAATGTTGCAACAGTAAAATTTTGTTTAAGGGGCTCAAATGCAAACATCATCAGCCGTCAGCGGGGCATTGGCGATTCAGCGACTCATCAGCACCGAACTTGCAAAGCGAAGTCCAATGTCGGATAAGTTGGAAAAGATTTTGAAGGCGTTTGTCGATTCGCTGCATATTGATGCCGCTATTCTTTACGCGACGGTCGATGAGAATTATTTGGAATATATGAGCGGTTTGCATGCCGATAATTACAAAACCAATATTCGTTTTAATGAAGGCGCCATCGGTAAAAGTGCCGCTTTGAAACGCTCGGTGATTGAGGCCGATGCGGCAAATTCGGTGGTTTTGATGAGCATTCCGATTATGCGTATGAATATGACCATCGGCGCACTCGTGATTTATAAGAAAAACATCGAAACTTTTTCGGACGCCACGGCGGAATTTGCCGAAACCTTGGCACTTGCCCTGCCTGAGTTGCTGTATAACAAAGAGTTTATGGATTACCGCAACCAAATCAGCCGCGAAAAAGGTATTGTGGTTAAAGATGTTTTGAAAGGCGTCAGTTTGAATAAGGGATACGGCGTCGGTAAGGCCGTGTTGCACTATCGCCATCGGGAATTGTCCAACATCTTTACTGAAAATATCGAATTTGAAAAGTCTAAACTGGCCGAGGCCAGACAGCGGATGATTGATTATATTGACCGCAAAATTTCGCAGGCTTCGCACTATGTCGGTGCGACGTCGGAAATTATGGAAACATATCGGATGTTTGCACTCGATAAGGGGTGGTATAAAAAAATTACGGCCGATATCGAAAAAGGCTACACGGCCGAAGCCGCGGTGGAGCACGTTTATGAAGATATGCGCGCCAGACTTTCCAATAGCACCGACGAATACTTAAAAGAACGCGTGTATGATTTGCGCGATATTTCCGACCGTTTGCGGGCGTTTTTGGATGGCGATGAAGAAAAAATGGATATTTTGCCGGACGAGGATATCATCATTATTGCCCAGACCATGGGACCGGCAGATTTGATGGATTATGACTATGAGCGTATTCGCGGCTTGATTTTGGAAGATTGTACGCCGACCATGCATGTGGTGATTGTTGCCAAGGCACTGAATGTGCCGGTGATTGCCAAAATTCACGGTATTGTGAAAGAGGTAAAGATTGGCGAAACAATCGCCGTAAACGGTGAAAATGCCACCGTACATATTCACCCGACGGAAAGTTTGGTGGCCGATTATCAGAAAAAATCAACCGGTTTGAAAAAGGTTTTTGATGAGCTGGAAAAAATCAGCAAAAAACCGACCAAAACGCTGGACGGCACCAAAATTACGCTGGCGATGAACTACGGTTTGGATTTGGATTTTGATTATATCAAACCGACCAAATGCGACGGTATCGGTTTGTATCGTACCGAAATTACGTTTATGTCCGCCGATAAAATGCCGGATGTGGAAAAACAAGAACAGCAATATCGTCGGCTTTATGATGTTCTCGGTAACAAAAAAATTATTTTCCGCAGCTTGGATGTGGGATCGGATAAGTTTTTGCCTTATTGGGGCGAGATGAAGGAGGATAATCCGGCTATCGGTTGGCGTTCAATTCGCATTACACTCGACCGACGCGCTATTTTGCGTCAGCAGATGCGGGCGATGTTGCGGGCAGCCGCCGGCAAGGATTTGAACGTGATGTTCCCGATGATTTCCAATCTGCAGGAATTTTTGGACGCCAAAGAAACACTGATGCTGGAATATGAACGCGAAAAACAAAACAATAAACCGGTGGCTAAAAAGGTCAATGTCGGCATGATGATTGAAGTGCCGGCGGTGCTGTTTCAGTTGGACGAGTTGTTGCGTTATGTAGATTTTGTGTCGGTCGGCACCAACGATTTGTATCAGTTTACATTTGCCTGCGATCGCGGCAATCCGCGATTGACGTATCGGTATGACGTTTTATCCGTGCCGTTCTTGCGGGTTTTGAAAACCATTGTCGAAAAGGCAACGCAATATAAAGTTTATTGTTCGGTTTGCGGCGAAATGGCCAGCAATCCGATTGAAGCGATGGCACTGATCGGTTTGGGATATCGCAACTTATCGGCATCGGGCGCATCATATGCCAGAATAAAGAAAATGATTTTAAGTATGAACTTGGAAGACGTTGAGGACTATGTCAAAAGTCTGTTGAAATCAACCAAAGACAGCATTCGTCCGAATTTATTGGCTTATGCCTATGATCACACTATTGAAATTGATTAAAAATTATGTTATAAGCGGCTGAACGGGAGAAAAAAAGTGGAAAAAGAGAAGAATATAGATATCGAAAAAGAAGTTGAAACAGTCGGCGAAATCTTGCGTAACGCCCGTTTGAAAAGCGGTAAAACAATCAGTGATGTGGCCGATGATTTATGTATTCGCAAAGTTTATTTAACCGCCATTGAGGAAATGGATTTTAACCATATTCCGGAAATGCCGTACGGATTGGGATTTATCAGAAGTTATGCCCATTATCTGGGGCTGAACAGCGACAGAATAGTCACTTCGTATAAGCAGGTAGAGTCAGCCAAAAACAGCAATAAATTTGACGATGCCGATGATGCCGTGGTTGCTTCCAAGCCGAGCTTCAGACACATCTTGATAGGCATTATCGGATTGGCAATTTTGGTGGCAGCTTGGCTGTTTATATCGGTACGCCGCGAGCAGGAACCGGTGTTTGAAACCGATAAAGTTGCTGTGGTTGCCGAGCCGGAAATTATCGATGATGTTAATGAAAAAGATGAAGTTGCGGCAGAAGAGGAAGTAAGCGAGGAAGACGCTGAGGATCAGGACAAAG
>JAGCYN010000062.1 GCA_017960745.1 Alphaproteobacteria bacterium
GATATTTTTTCATCAGTGCAATCAACTGCTGCGCACATTCAGGTGTGTCGTTAACGCCGTCTAACATTAAATATTCAAAAGTGATGTAACGGCTGCCGTCATTGCCCTGATATTCGCGGCAAGCGGATAAAACCTGCTCTAACGGATATTTATTGTTAATCGGCATAATTTGCGAGCGCAGTTCATTGTTCGGCGCGTGTAAAGACACGGCCAAACGCACGCCGGTTTCCTGCAACGCCCGCACGATATTCGGCGCAATACCCGAGGTGGACATCGTGATGCGGCGGCGCGAAATGGCAATGCCGTCACCGTCGGTTAAAATATTTAAAGCTTTGATGGTGTTATCAAGGTTATGCAACGGCTCGCCCATACCCATCACCACAATGTTGGAAAGATAACGCGTTTCATTGGTCGGACTCGGCCATTCCCCATAGCTGTCGCGGGCGACCATAAATTGGCTGACAATTTCACCGGCGGTTAAGTTGCGCGTCAGTTTTTGGCTGCCGGTGTGGCAAAATTTGCAACCGACCGCACAACCGACTTGAGTAGAAATGCAAACCGCGCCGCGGTCTTCTTCGGGAATATAAACCGTCTCAACGCGCTGACCGTCGGCAAATTCCAAAAGCCACTTATGCGTTTTATCGGCAGAAATTTGTTCGGTAACGATTTTCGGACGGGTAATCGTGAAATTTTCCGCCAGTTTTTGCCGCAAATTCTTAGACAGATTGCTCATCTTTTCAAAATCGGTTTCGCCGAAATAGTAAAGCCATTGCCAAAGTTGTTTGGCACGAAAAGGCTTTTCGCCGATTCCTTCAAGAAGTTCTCGGAGTTCTTCTTTATTTAAGCCGATGAGTTCTGTTTTGGTGTCCATTATTTCTTATTGCATTTGGCCGAAATCGTCTGATAGGCCGTGGTAAACCCTTTAAGCGAATAAGTATCTTTGGTGGCTGTGCCGCGGCTTGATTTACCGTCAACAATCATTCTGTCACCGCGTTTCATCGCTTGAACGATTTTATGATCTTCGTCGGCGTTAATCATCCAGCCCTGTTCACCTTCGGTAAAGGTGTTTTTGAAAGTTTGGTTACCGATTTTAATGATTAACGGCGCTTTGGTGTTAAACGGATAGCCGGCCACAAAACTGACTTCATCAAAAGATTTTTCTGCCGGACGATGCGTAATTACCGTGTATATATCGCCGCGCTTCGTATATTTACCTTCATCTTTTTTCGGTGTTGAAGTCATGTAGCAAATCAAATTGCCTTTATCATTATACATCCATGCCGTCCAATCGCCGTATTCGCCGATAACTTTAGGCTCTTCTGCGGCGTTGGCGTTGCAAGCTAAAAACAATAAACCGATAAACGTTAGATATTTAAACATTCACTTTCCCTTTTTTGAAATTAAATTTTACTTGGATTATAAAAAAAAATTATATATAAACGGTTAAGATTTTGAAAAAATACGGGAGAATTTCATAATATGTTCAAGCCTGAATATCTGGATATGTCCAAGATTGTCGATTCTGCAAAAATTGTACGTTTGTTCAATGCCGTGGAAGACCATGGCGGCAAAATTCGATTTGTCGGCGGTGCGGTGCGTGATACATTGGCCGGATTAAGCGGCTTTGATTTGGACTTGGCAACGGATTTATCGCCGGATGAATTGGTTGAAGCATGCGAAAACGAGGGCTTGAAAACGGTTCCGATCGGCTTGAAATACGGAACCATCGGTGTGGTTTTGGATAACAAAGTTTTGGAAGTTACTTCTCTCAGACGCGATGTTAAAACTGACGGACGTCATGCCGTGGTGGAATTTACGGATGATTGGAGTGTTGATGCCTCACGCCGCGACTTAACCATCAACGCCGTTTACGCCGATTTGCACGGCAATGTTTTTGATTATTACGACGGTATCAGCGATTTGGAAAATCATATCGTTCGTTTCATCGGCAAGCCGGAAGACCGAATTAAGGAAGACTATCTGCGTATTATGCGCTTTTTCCGTTTTTATTCGCGTTTCGGCAAGGCCCCGATTGATAAAGAAGCGCTGAATGCCTGCATTAAACACAAAGAGGGTTTGCGCACGCTGTCCATTGAAAGAGTGCGTGATGAACTGTTTAAGCTGTTGGTGACGCCGCATGTGGCCGAAACCATGAAAATTATCTACGATAACGATATTTTGGGATATTTTTTGCCAAAGTCAGAGCATTTGGATATTTTGGAAAGACTGAGCCGCTTGGTGGAAGATTTGAACTATGAGGGCAATTTCCTGCGCCGATTGTATGCGCTGTACGTGCCGAATGTGGCGCAGGCGGAAAATATTGCGCAGGCGTTGCGTTTTACCAAAAAACAAAAAGAAACCTTTGTCAATTGGGCCAGAATAGAAATTTCCGAAGAAAATATTTTATCGCCAAGCGCGCGTTTGAAGTTGATATATCGCTACGGCAAACAATTTTGCATTGATAAGCTGATTTTGACCGTTGCCATTCATGATATCAACGCCCCGCACTTAGATAAAGTGTTGGCGGAAATTGAAAATACCGTGATGCCGATTTTCCCAATCCGTGGCCGCGATGTTCTCAACCACGGCATCAGCGATAACCGTAAAATCGGCGAAGTTTTGGATAAGCTGGAAAGCATGTGGATTGACAGCGATTTCAAGCTCAATCGTGATGAATTGCTGGCGCAGATTTAACCCTGAAATTGTTGCCGCCATAACAGCGCCGCGCCGATCAGACCGGAATCGGTTGCAAATTTTGCCGGTACCGTCAGCGGCGGATTAAACGGGCACAGAGTGTGCAGAGCAGCATTGACATTTTCATAGTTGACGATTTTCGATAAACTGCCGGAAAGCGCGATGGTTTCAACGTCTAACAGCTGATTAAGTTGTTGCAGACCGTTCAGCAAATTGCTTTCCCATTGCGAATATATGCGTCGGGCATCGGCATGGCCGGCCAGCGCCTGATGATATATTTCAAAACAATCGGTTTGCGGAAAGTGTGCGTTTTGCGCCAATAGCCGAAGTGATGTACCGGAAAAAGGCATCCGCACTTCACCGGCCGCGCCGCACTTGCCGTGTAAAAGCATACCGTTGGCGATAATTGCGCATCCGACATCGGTTCCCAAGGTCTGCATTAAAGCATTCATTGTGTTTTGTAAGGCGCCGGCTTTGTATTCGGCCCAAGCCGCGGCATTGGCATCGTTTTCAATCAGATACGGCACCCCGAACAGCACCCCGAAATCAAGATTTTCGTAGCCGGCCGGCAAATTGTTCGGCTTGCCCGCTAAGCGATTTTCAAAAACCACACCGGCGGTGGCAACGGCAACGCCGTCCGGTTCGGATGTCGCAACGGCAGTGTGCAGAATATCGGCAATTTCATCTGCTGTTTGCGGTGTCGGAATCCGTTGCACATCTTGAAGAAAATTGCCGTCGGAATCGATAAGAGCATAAGAAATTTTACTGCCGCCGATGTCAAAAGCCGATATTTTCATTTTATATTTCCGTTATTAACTGTTTTCTTGTTGCAATTGCCGCTGAATTTCAGCAATTTGAGCTTTATATTTGTTGAGCGCTTCAAAATTTTTCGGGGTCCAGTTAACCGACTTGTCATCTAAACTGACCCATTTCAGCTCTTTTTGTTTTTGCGGTTCTACAATTTGCAACAGCGAAATATCTGTCGGCGCGCAAACAAACCAATGCAATTTATATTTATTGTTGCGGGTTGTTCCCAATTTTTTGATCACATCAATATTGAGGTTGGTTTCTTCTTTAATTTCGCGATGAACGGCGGCATTCAGGGTTTCACTCGGTTCAACCTTACCGCCCGGCACCACAAATTGGGTGTCATCGGTGTGAATAACGGCATTGCGCTGGGCAGTCTGCGCCAAAATTTTATCGCCGTTGACAATGACGGCACAAACAACGTCTTGATTATTACCTTTCAAGCGGTTAATTACTTCCCAATATATAAAATCTTTGCAACTTTGAAAAATCATGCATATTTCCTTTCAGTACGGGAAACAAAAAAGCCCGGAAATTAATGTGTAATTTCAGGGCTTCGATTGGTGGGTGCTGAGAGGTTCGAACTCCCGACCCTCTCGGTGTAAACGAGATGCTCTTCCAGCTGAGCTAAGCACCCATCCATTCAACAGGGTTACTTATACACAGTAAAATATCAGAAATCAAGAACTTTTTTTCATTTTTTTATTTTTAAACAAGAAAATTGCCCAAATCAATGACTTATCTGAAAATAAAGAAAATTTTTATGTTTACTTTTATCATTTTTTATTATAAATCAACAGGGAAATTTGAAGGAAAAATATGATTAATGATTTAACTGTCGGCAACCCCTTAAAACTGATTATCCGCTTTGCCATTCCGCTGTTGCTCGGCAATTTATTTATGCAACTGTACCAGATTTCCGATATGATTATTGTCGGTCATTTGATCAGTGTGAACGCGTTGGCGGCCATCGGAGCATCAGCGCCGATATACATGGTGTTTTTGATGATTGCGTTCGGCTTTACCGGCGGTTTGACGGTCATTACGGCACAACGATTCGGGGCGCAAGATGAGGAGGGGGTTCGTTCTTCGGTTTTTCACAGCACGCTGGCGGCCATGCTTTTGAGTGCGTTTTTGACGGTCTTTTTGCTGCTCGGCTTGACACCGATTTTGCATTTGATGAATATGCCGGCGGAAATTTTCGAACAAGCGTATGACTTTATGTTTGTGTTGTCATTAAGCACGGTTTTGATTGTTTTATATCATTTGGTGGCCGGTTTTATGAGGGCACTCGGCGACAGCAAAACGCCGCTGTATTTTTTGATTTTTTCGTCGCTCATCAACATTGTGTTTAACTTTATTTTTATTAACAATTTTCATTGGGGCGTGGTCGGTTCGGCGCTCGGTACTTTGTGCGCCAATGCCATTTCGGTGGTTATCAGTCTGGCCTATATGTGGCACAAATTTCCGCTGTTGCGCTTGCAACGGTCGGCAATGCATTACGATGCTAAAGTGATGAAGGAACATTTGGCTATTGCCATTCCGATGGCGCTGCAATTTTCGATTTTATCGTTCAGTATTATGATTGTGCAGAGTGTGTGCAATTCTTTCGGCGCCGATGTTATTGCCGCTTTTGCCGCCGCCCTCAGAGTGGAGCAATTCGTAACCCAACCGCTGTTGGCCATCGGTCTGTCAATTGCTACTTTTTCGGCACAAAACTGGGGCGCCAATTTGCTGTCGCGCATTCGCAAAGGTGTGCGCTATGCCTTTATGATTTCAACCGCCATCAGTATTTTGGGCTTTTTCGTGGTGCGCCACTTCGGCGAAGATATTATCGCTGTTTTCATTGATACCAAAAATGGCGGTGCCACCAACGATATTCCGTTTATTTTGCACGTCGGCGGACAATATTTGGTTATCAGCACGATGTTTTATTTCTTCCTCGGGTTGATTTTTGTTTATCGTAATGCGGTGCAGGGTATGGGCAAGCCGATTATCCCGCTGATTTCAAGCATTACGGAGTTGGTTGTACGCGCTTTTGCGGCCATTTGGTTAGCAAAAGTGCTCGGCTATAAAGGCATTATGTATGCCAGCCCGCTGTCATGGATGGCCGCCGGTATTGTCGTTGTTGTCGGGTATTGGTATTATGTGCGTCAATTTGCGCGGGACAGAATTCGCTGGAAAATGGGCGAAGTGAAACAATGCCTGAAAGAAAACGGACCGGTAGATTAAATTTTCGTAAATTTATCGATGATTTTACGGGCGGCATATTTGCCGGAAGCGATGGCTTCAACCGCGGTTGAACCGCCGTTGATAAAATCACCGGCATACAGGATATTGTCGTTTTTCAGGGTTTCTTCGGCGCGGGTACTGCCGAGCGCCAAAACAACGCGCTCTAAACCGCGGCGCGCAATTTCGGTATCGGCAACATCAACAAGTCGACCATCGGCAGCAAATGTTGTTTTAATCGTAAAGGCGGTTAATGTGCCGTCGGTTTCCTTAATTAAGCGTGTCAGCCGCGTCATGGAGGTAATATCGATATTATGTGCAAACAGCGAGGCTTGTTCCCGCAGAGTTACGCGCATATCGCCGACACGGCGCCGCACCAACATTTCCACATGCTCGGCACCGTTTTGCGCCGCCGTGACGGCACAATCTACCGCCACTTCGCCGCCGCCGATGATTAAAATGTGACCGGTTGCCGGATATTGCGCCGGATTTTTCAAATATGATGTGTAGGAAATTGCCAAATCTTCGCCTTCAATACCGAGCCGCCGCGGTTTTTGTTCGCCGACGGCAACAATAACGGCATTGTAGCCTTCTTCAAGCAATACGGCATAATTCGGACAAACGCTGTTAAAGCGGACATCCAAAAGCGGATGAGCGGCAAGCTGTTGCCATTCATAATCAAGAATTTCACGCGGCAACCGAGCTGGCGGAATTAAATTTAAGGCGCCGCCGATATTTTTTTCTTTTTCAAACGCGCTGACGGAAAAACCGTATTTCAGCAATTCCGCAATGGCACCGATACCGGCCGGACCGAGACCGACAACGGCAACTTTGACGCCGTTGGCGGCAACATTTTCGGATGTATCGCTGAAATTATTTTCACGCGCCGCTTTCATAATGGTGGCTTGAACGGCCGGAATGCGGATCGCTTGGTCGATATTTTGGCGTGCACAAGCCTTAACGCAGAATTTATCAGGACAAATCAACCCGCAGATTTCGCCCAAAGGATTTTGTGTGCGGATAAGTTCGGCGGCTTTGGCATAATCGTTTTCTTTTGCCGCGGCAATAAAATCGCAAGGCGAACACCGCACCGGACACGCGTGCAGGCAGGGTTTTGCCGGACATTGCAGACATTTTTCCGTCTCGGCATTCAGTTGTGCTTTGTTCAAATACAAACGGCTCATAATTCATTCTCCTTGCAACATATCATCATCATAATATCAAAAAAAATAAA
>JAGCYN010000063.1 GCA_017960745.1 Alphaproteobacteria bacterium
CAAAGCCTCATGATGACCGAAATTGCGCAACACCTCGCTGACGGCATCCGGCAGCTCATCAACAACATCAACCTTTTTATATGACTCGATGATAATTTTCAGCCGCGGCAACAAAGCCAACATCTGCAACACCGACAGCAAATCACGCGGACCGTCTTTGCGCGCCAAACTCAGTCTGGATACCGCTCTTTCCACATCCGGACAGGCGGCCAAAACTTCGCGCATTTTCTGCCGAACATCGTGGTGTTTGATAAAAAACTCCACCCGATTCAAGCGCTTGTTAATCTGCTCAACATTCAAAAGCGGCGACATCAAATGTTCCGTCAGCATACGCGCACCGCCGCCGGTCACGGTACGGTTAATCACCACGTTCAAAGAATTTCCCTGAGCACCGTCAAAAAGATCCAAATTACGACGGGTGGCCGCATCAATTTCCATATACTGCGTGCTGTTGACCTGCAACGGACTTTTGATGCGCGGCATCTTGCCTTTCTGCGTGATTTCGACATAATCAAAAAGCGCCCCGCCGGCAATAATTTCAACATCGCTGAAATTGCCGAAAGAATCTAACGTCTGCACTTGGAAATAATCCAGCATTCTTTTCTTGGCATTGGCTAAATTAAAGCGGGCACGCGGCAACGGCGACAATTTTTCTTCATAACCGTGCAACAGTCCGAACAATTCCGGATTTTGCAGCAACGTATCGGCAAACAAAATTTCACTCGGTGCCAAGCGCGAAAACACGCTTTCCAATTCTTGAATTTCAGTATCGGGGCCGGTTCGGAGTTCTTGGGTATAAAAATCGCCGGTAGAAATATCGAGCCACGCCACACCGTAATGACCGTTGGCGCCGAAAAGCGCTAACAAATAGTTATTGCGCCGCGAATCAAGCAGCACATCTTCGGTTAACGTACCGGAAGTAACAAGGCGCACGATTTCTCTTTTGACAACCGATTTTGAGCCTCGTTTCTTCGCCTCTTCCGGACTTTCCATCTGTTCGCAAATGGCAACCTTATAGCCCTGTTTAATCAGCCGAGCCAAATAGCTCTCATAGGCATGAAACGGCACGCCGCACATCGGAATATCAACATTTTCGCATTTACCGCGTTTGGTCAACGTAATATCCAGCGCCCGCGATGCCGTTATGGCATCGTCAAAAAACATCTCATAAAAATCGCCCAAACGATAAAACAGCAAATAATCCGGATATTGTTCCTTAATATCCATATATTGCTGCATACCCGGCGGTAATTTTTTCTTATCTATCATGATAAATTAAACCTATTTAAACTTATTGTAGTATATCCTGTTTCTTGTTCTAGTCCAGCGCTTTATTCATTTTATTGACGGAATAAATATCATGTGGCACCACTTTAAACCGACTATACGAATCGACCGCAACTCTTCTTTCTCAACCAGAGTGATTGTGACTTCCGTGCCGACGGCCGTGTTGCTTGCCTATCTGGTGATAAACGGTCAAGCCGAACCTTGGTTTGCCATTGTTTCTTATATTATTACTTTATTGCTGACCGGCGTGTTTTTATTTCCGATCAGTTCGGAACTGTTTTCGCTTCGAAGATATATTTATGAGCTCAGCAACGGGCAAAACGTTGATTTGAAAAATTTGAATTTATCCGATCAGGATACCAAAAAACTGGCAGACGCCATCAATTCTTTTCATCGTTTTTGGATTTCCAAAACCGACACTTTGGAAGCACGAGCTATGTCCGATGCGGCGGTTTTCGACACTCTGCCGGATCCGATTATCATGATTGACAGCGAAGGCAATATTACCGGCGCCAACCGCTCGGCGCGCGATTCTTTGGGCGAAGATATCATTAGCAAACGAATTGATGCGCTGTTCCCGACCAATATTTTTGTGGCTTCCGTTGAAAAAATTCTTAAAAACAACAGCGATTCCGAAAGCTTGGTCTTTCATACCCCCGATCATAACAATCAGCAGCTTTATGCACATATTACCCGCTTAAATGATAATTCAAAGGGACGCGCCGCTGCCGTTATTTCATTATACAACATCAGCAAAGCCATCACCTTGGAAAAAATGCAGTCTGACTTTGTGGCCAATGCCAGCCATGAACTGCGCACCCCGCTTTCCGTGATTGCCGGTTTCATTGAAACGCTGCAAACTTCGGCACATGATGACAGCGAGGCACGCGATATGTTTCTCGGCATTATGAAAGAACAAACCGAATATATGTCTTCGCTGATTGAAGATCTGCTTTCATTGTCGCGTTTGGAAATGGCACAAAATCAGGAATTGAAAGATAAGGTCGATATCAACGAAGTGGTTGATGATGTGGTTAAAGCGTTGCAATTCAAAGCCTTTAACCGTTCCATCAGCGTTAAAATATCGCAAATCAACCGTTTGCCGAAAATTGTCGGCGATAATCAGCAGATACATCAGATTTTGCAAAACATTGTCGATAACGCCATCAAATATGCCCCTGAAAATTCGGAAATTACGATTGAGTTGAAAACCGTGCCGGAAATTCCGTCGCGACCGGGACAAAACGTTGCCGAAGGCCGGGCGGTCAGTATTGCCGTCAACAATAAAGGCTTAAAAATTAAAAAAGAAGATCTGGCGCGCTTAACCGAAAAATTCTATCGTATGCAGATTCACAAGGATATGAAAATCCGCGGCACCGGTTTGGGCTTGACGATTGCCAAACAAATTGTTTTACACCATCGCGGCAATCTGACCGTTACTTCCACTTCTTATAACGGAAACACCTTTACCATTTATCTGCCGGTCAAACAAAAATAATCCGGCGTTGATAAAATTTAAACCTTTTTCATTTAGAATACGTTCAACTGACAAATTTCTTAAATAAGTATTCTGATGAAAACAAAAGCATTTATTTCAAAAGCGAGAACTTTGCTCGGTCTGACGGTTGCGCTCATGATGCTGACCGTTTTTCTGGCCCTGGCATTGAACATTTCTGTGGCGCCTTACGAGTTCATTGTGAGACACCTGGTTCCTTTCGGCTCACTGGTTGCGCTCTATGTCATCCTGCAATACGCCGATGACTACTTGAACCGGCGCTTTATCAACAAGCATTTTATGCAAACAACCTTTTAAAAAACGAACCGCCCGCTGCATTTCCTGATTTCGGAAGCCCTGCAGCCGGCGGTTTGTTTTTTTTAATGCCTGTAATTAAACGGCAACCTTTGCCTTAATGGTGTCGTAGCTTTGATAATTCTGCAACTCAAAATCTTCATACTTGAATGCAAAAATATCTTTCACCGTCGGATTGATTTTCATCGTCGGCAACGGATACGGGGTATGCGATAACTGCTCACGCACCTGTTCAAAGTGATTATGATAAATATGCGTATCGCCCAAAGTATGAACAAATTCACCCGGTTCATAACCGCAAACCTGCGCCATCATCATGGTCAGCAAAGCATACGAAGCAATATTAAACGGCACACCCAAAAACATATCACAGCTGCGCTGATAAAGCATACAGCTCAGCTTGTTGTTCGCCACATAAAACTGAAACATCATATGGCACGGCGGTAAATGCATTTCCGGAATTTTGCCGACGTTCCATGCCGAAACAATCATACGGCGGTCATTCGGATTTTTCTTTAAGGTTTCGACAACCTGCGAAATCTGGTCGATGCCCTCGCCGTTCCAGGTGCGCCATTGCGAACCGTAAACCGGCCCGAGTTCACCGTTTTCATCGGCCCATTCATTCCAAATTCGCACGCCGTTATCCTGCAAATATTTAACATTGGTATCCCCTTTTAAAAACCACAACAATTCATAAATGATGCTCTTTAAATGAACTTTCTTGGTGGTTACCAGCGGAAAACCTTTGCTTAAATCAAAGCGCATCTGGCGTCCGAAAACCGAGCGTGTGCCGGTGCCGGTCCGATCCATTTTATCGGTGCCGTTTTCCATAATATCTTTCAGCAAATCCAAATATTGTTGCATAATTATTTTCCTTCCGTTTCCAAATAGTTGCAAATCGAATCGATAACCGAACGGTTAACCGAAGCGCCCTTTTTTACCCATACGGTAGTTTTGACGTTATCCAGTTCATATTGTTTCGGCAACGCCTCATAAGAGCGTTCCAAAACCTCAACGCTGCGGCTGACCGTTACCGGACGCCCGCTCAAATTCGGATTTAAATTACCGCAATAAACGCTGTCAACGGCAATATCCGGCATCAGTGCCGGCGAGGAAAAACACGCGTCATAAATTGAGGCGCCGCTGGAAATATATAAATCTTCGGTAAAATCGTTGAGCTTATTCAAATCCGTAATCACAACATGGTTATCTTTATCCGAAACTTCATATCCCGGTTCGGCAACAACCACCACCATTTTGCGGTTCGGCAATGTCCGGTTCGGAAAACTTTCGTATGTATTTTTACCCACAACCAAGGTGTGTCCTTGTGTCAAATTACGGAAACGACGCGTATCCGAAGGTATCCGCCACGGAATTTCCGGACCGATACCGATGATACTGTCTTTTTGGTGTCTGCACCATACGGCTATTTTCGTCATATCTTCTCTCCTTTGTTTTGAGTATAACCGAAACCCGTGCAGATAAAAGTGTTAGCTCGCAATAATTAACAGTTTTATTCTTGCGGCACACCGGTCGTGTAAATACTGGATGTTTTCCTGCCCCACCAGGCCATGCCTTTGCAATCGGTCTTATCCAGCATCATCAATTCATCGACCACGCGCAATGTTTCCTCAACATCGCGGGCAATCCGTCGATCATATACCGCCTGATAGCGAATGGTGTAATTTTTATCAATTAAAAAGGTGGCGCGCTGTGCCAGCCCGTCGGGGCGCAAAACGCCGTATAAGCGACACGCGTTTTTACTGACATCCGAAATCAGCGGAAAACGAACGTTGCCGATCCCGTTTTCGGAAAACGGCAGTTGCCGCCAGGCCACATGTGCCGGCAGCGAATCAACGCTGATGGCCACAACTTTGACACCGCGTTTATGAAATTCTTCAAAAGTCTGGTTAAACGCCGTCAATTCCTGCGGGCAAACGGCGGAAAAATCTGCCAAATAAAACACCAGCAAAGCGTAACTGTCTGCAATATAATCAAACAAATTAAACGTATCCGTCGTCGAACCGTCACCCAAAACCGCCGAAGCGACAAAGTTAACTGCCTGTCCGCCGACCTTTACCGCTTCCCGGTGCCGAGTATGTTCCTTGTCGGTGCCATATTCATTATACGAGCAACCGCAGCGATCATCTTCGGAACAATAGCAGTCATTTTGGTAGTCGTCTTTCCAGTTATGATGAAATTTTTTCATGATACCTCCCTTTTCTATATCCGCCATTGATATAGAAACGAAGATATTTTTTTCAAGCTGTCTCAGAACTCGTTGTCACCGCAAGGTATAATCACATTATATTCCGAATGATGA
>JAGCYN010000064.1 GCA_017960745.1 Alphaproteobacteria bacterium
GATTTTGTCTTTATATTGCTCATAAAGTTTTTGCAAACATTCCTGTTCAATTTGGCAACTTTCCAACGTGCGTAGAGATTGCAACGCATTATATTGCTCGTATTCTTCGTCGGAAAACACCATATATTTCCGTCTGAAACCGAGGTAGTTGTCCAAGGTTATTTCGCGAAAAGTTTGAAGCTCTTTTTGAGAAATACCGAAAGGTAAATCAAACAAATACGGGTTGCCGCAAACCGCGACTTTCTGCCGTACATGCGGAATTTTATCCTGATAAACGGAGGCGATGAAAACGCCGGCGGAATAACCGATAATATAAATGTTTTCGTATTTATTAAAATCAAATGGCAGATCCAAATTCTGATAATCATACAAAATTAAAACATCTTTCCGGTCATGCAAATTTGTAAATTGGTTTTCATCACAGCCCCAACCGGCAAAAAACACAATCAAATCGTGCGAACCGTTATTTTGGTAAAAATATTGCATTTGTTTTCCTTATCATTCGTTTTTTTATTCAACATCAAAATTGAAATAGGTGTCTTTATACGGCTCATCTTTCAGAGTAAAATGCCACCATTCGGAATCAATAGCTTCAAATCCGGCATTAATCATAGCATCATGCAAAATTTTACGATTATTCTTCTGCTCCTCCGTTAAGTTTTGATAATCCGGATGTGAAACTTCGCTGAACAAATCAAATGTGCCGCCCATATCCACAAAACTGCCGTCTTTTTTAATAATGGTCAAATCAATGGTGCTGCCTCTGGTATGACCGGATTTCGCAGCAATATAATTACCTTCGAGAAGATTTGATTTTAGCAAATCCGGATAAAAACTTTTATCGCCGTCGTTGATCGGATCGTTAATCCATGCCACAAAATTATCAACGGCTTTTTGCGGGCGATAGGCATCCCATACCAAAATTCGATATCCTTTTGCACGCAAGTCTGCGGCAGCATTTGCCAAGGCGCTCAATGCTTCTTTGGTCATATAAGCACGCGGCGCTTTATAGCCTTGAATTTTGTTACCCGTGAAATTGTTTTCCGAATAATAGCGAATATCAAAAGCAGCATCGTGAATAACACTGCCAATCTCGGCAAAATCGGAATTATCGGTTGAAATTGTTTCGGCAAATGCCGGTATAGATGTGCTTGCCAACATCATAAAGGTTACTAAAAATTTGTTCATTTTACATCCTCATTAAAATCAACTGTGTTTAAAACGTAGCTTATTTCAAAGTTACTTGTCAAGCGGTCGGTACAAATATTAATATAAAAATAAAACTTGCGATATAAAAATATGCGATTATAATAAGTAAGGCTGAAAAATTATTTTAAGGAGTATAAAATGACGCAAATTAGAGATAGTATTGAATTGGACTTTTGTGATGTTCTGTTCCGACCGAAAAGAACAACATTAAATTCACGACAAGAAGCGAATGTGGTACGTGAATATAAATTCAAATATTATCCGAAGACAATTTCGTCATGCGGCATTATAGCAGCCAATATGGCCACCACCGGCACTTTTGAAATCAATGATGTGCTGCAAAAATATAAGGCCATAACCTGTCTGCATAAACACTATGATTTCAATAAACCGGAAAATTTCGGTTATATTACACAAAATGATGCCAAACCGGAAAGTGCGCATAACGCATATACGTTTATTTCAACCGGTTTGCGCGACGATAAAGAGAAATTGTTTGCCTTATTAGCCGATGATCATTTTAAGATTGATAAACTTTGCGTTGATATTGCCAACGGTTATATTCCGAAGCTGACCGAATTTGTAAAAGAAGTCCGCAGCAAGTTTCCGAATTTGTTGATTATGGTCGGAAATGTTGTGACTGGCGATATGACGCAAGATTTGATTTTAAGCGGTGCTGATATTGTCAAAGTCGGTATTGGTCCGGGATCGGTTTGTACCACACGCAAGTTAACCGGCGTCGGCAGACCACAACTTTCAGCTATTTTGGAATGTGCCGATGCGGCACATGGGGTAGGCGGTTTGGTTTGTGCCGACGGCGGTTGTACCTGTGCCGGTGATGTTGCCAAAGCATTCGGTGCCGGTGCTGATTTTGTGATGTTGGGCGGTATGTTTGCCGGAACCGATGAAGCCTCCGGTGAATTGATTGAAAAAATAATCCAAACCGATGAACTGGTGCCTTCGGCAGATAATCCTGAAGTTTCGGAACTGTTGACCGTAAAGAAAAAATACAAACTGTTTTACGGTATGTCTTCGCAACTGGCGCAGGAAAGACACTTCGGCGGCATGGCTTGCTATCGCGCTTCTGAGGGAAAAGTTGTTGAGGTTGCCTATAAAGGCAGCGTTGAAAATGTTATTCAAGAAGTTCTCGGCGGTTTGCGCTCAACAATGTCTTATATAGGCGCGACGCGTCTGAAAGACATTCCGAAATGCACCACATTTTATCGCGTCAATCGCCAATTAAATGAAATCTTCGGCAAAAGCTGATGAGAAAGGATATCAAGATGACAGATACCGTTGTAGCCAATGAAAAAATCAATCCGTCAAAACTAGAGCGGGCAAAAGAAATCATTTTGGGCTTGCAACAAGAATTGCCGTATTATATTGCCGGTGGTTCCGGTCCGTTTTTGGCGGCAATCTATGATGATAAAGGGCATCTTATTGCTAAAGAAGCCAACAGTGTGATCAATGAAACTTGCAGCCATAATCACGCGGAAATGAACGCTATTAAAGCGGCGGAAAAGGCGTTGAATACATACGATTTATCCGAGCATAATCTGCGTCTGTATGTAACGGCAGAACCTTGTATAATGTGTTTGGGCGGCATTATGTGGTCGGGCATTAAAGAGGTATATTACGGTGTACCTTCAAAAAGTGTCGAACAAATAACCGGTTTTGATGAAGGCTTTAAGCCGGACTGGTTGGAGGAGTTCAAAAAACGGAATATTGTTGTTTACGGCAATATCGAGGTTGCGGCCGGAGAACAAGTTTTGCGCGATTATATCACCGCCGGCAACACGGTCTATCAACCGGACCGAGATTGATTGAAAATTCAACATAATTTTTTGTCAATTTTTGAAAAATACTGCTTGCATTTCCGTTTTTTTCAGCTAGTATGAAGTCACAAAAATATATAATTGAGATAGCTATGAAACAGTTAGTAAATGTGGCTTTATGCTACGACTTTGATGGCACTCTTGCAGCCGGTAATATGCAAGAATACGGATTTATGCAGCGTTTGGGAATCAAACCCGATGAATTTTGGAAAAAATCTGATGCCTTAGCTGCACAAAAGTCTGCCGATAAAGTGTTGTGTTACATGAAATGTATGTTGGAAGAAGCGCACAAACGCGACGTGGCTTTCAGACGCGAAGATTTTGTGGCTTGCGGCAATAACATCGTCCTTTTTAAGGGTGTAACCGAATGGTTTGACCGCATCAATCAATATGCTTTGAAAAAGGGTATTGTGCTTTCTCACTACCTAATTTCTTCCGGCTTGGAGGAATTGGTTGAGGGAACGCCGATATTCGATAAGTTTGATAAAATCTACGCTTCCGCATTCTGGTATGATGCTTACGGCCGCGCCGAATGGCCCGCTCGCAACGTCAACTACACAGAAAAAACACAATATCTGTTCCGTATCAACAAGGGATGTCTTGATGTTTGCGACAACCGCACCATCAATCTTCCGATGGCGGAAGACGAGCGTCCGGTTCCGTTCAGCCATATGATTTATTTTGGCGACGGCGAAACTGATGTTCCTTGTATGTCTATGGTTAAGCGCTTGGGCGGTTACAGCGTGGCTGTTTACCAACCTCATAAGCGCGGCGCCGGTAACAGAGCAGAGCAGTTTGTCCGTGATGGCAGAGTAAATATTGCCGTACCGGCAGATTACTCTCAGGGAAAGAAACTCGACCGTTATATCAAAAGCGTGATAGATAAAATCGCCGCCGATAATAAACTGGCCGACTTTAAATGAAATAAAACCCTTGTTCTTAAAAAAGAGCAGGGGCTTTATCCGTTTAAACGCTCAAATCAAAAACTTTGTTCGCGGGTTTTCAACAGCACAATATCCGGAAAATCCTCATGAACTTTGCCTAAATGCCAATTATTGCGAGCCAAAAAGACCTTTGCGCCGTCATAATCTTCGGCCAAATTCATCATATTGGTGTTATAAAACTTATCTAACTCGGCTTTATTGTCACACTTAATCCAACGTGCGGTAAAATATTGCGTCGGCTCAAACAAAACGTCGATATTAAATTCCGTGCGCAAACGATCGGCAATCACTTCAAACTGCAACACACCGACCACACCGACAATGTATTCCGAACCGCTCATCGGCTTGAAGATACTGGCACCGCCTTCTTCGGCAATTTGTTGTAACGCATTGGCCAAATGTTTGGATTTCAGCGGATCTTTGGCACGGACGGACTTCAGCAGTTCCGGTGCAAAACTCGGAATACCGGTATAATGGATTTTTTCGCCCTCGGTCAAGGTATCGCCGATACGTAGCTGACCATGGTTTGGAATACCGATAATATCGCCGGCATAAGCATCTTCGGCCAGTTCACGTTCCTGCGCCAAAAACATCACCGGTGTCGGCACTTTGATTTCTTTGCCGGTACGAATTTGTGCTAAAGTCATGCCGCGTTTGAAGTGACCGGAACAAATGCGCATAAAAGCAATACGATCACGATGTTTCGGGTCCATATTGGCCTGAATTTTGAAAATAAAGCCGGTAACTTTCGGCTCATCGGCATTTACCACGCGTTCGGCACTTTGCTGCGGACGCGGTGTCGGTGCCAAATCATGCAAACCGTTCAGCATTTCACGCACACCGAAATTATTGACGGCACTACCGAAAAAGACCGGCGTCATACCGCCTTGCAAATAACTTTCCACATCAAACGCCGGACATAAACCGCGCACCATTTCTACATCTTCACGCAACTTCTTAACCGCATATGCCGGCAACAGTTTATCAAGCTTTGGATCATCCAAACCTTCACAGGTTTCAATGGTGTCGTTGATTTGCGATTTATCGCCGGTTTTATTCATTAAAATCAAGCGGTCGTTGATAAGGTCATAACAGCCGAGAAAATCCTTGCCGCTGCCGATCGGCCAGCTTGCCGGTGCCACTTCCATAGCCAACGTGTTTTCAATATCGTCCAACAATACGAACGGATCCAAACCCTCGCGGTCTAACTTGTTGATGAAAGTAATAATCGGAATGTTGCGCAGACGGCAAACTTCAAACAATTTTTTGGTTTGGGTTTCAATACCTTTGGCTGAATCCAAAACCATAACGGCCGAGTCAACAGCGGTGAAAACTCGATAAGTATCTTCGGAAAAGTCCTCGTGCCCCGGCGTATCCAACAGATTGAAGGTAATATCCCGATATTCAAAATTCATCACCGAAGAAGCCACGGAAATACCGCGTTCCTGTTCCACTTTCATCCAATCGGAATGCGCCCTACGATTTTCACCGCGCGCTTTAACGGCGCCGGCTTGTTGAATGGCACCGCCGAACAACAAAAGTTTCTCGGTTAATGTCGTCTTACCGGCATCCGGGTGGGAAATAATCGCAAAAGTCTTGCGCGGATTTATTTTTTCAGCCATTTTAACCTCTCTTGACTTGATATTGGGGACTTTATACATCAAAAAACACAATTTGCAACATTTTTTATGCGTGAGTGGTGTTTTTCACTTGATTTATTGTTTTTTTTGTGTTGTATTGAAGCGAAGTCAGCAGGGTTGCTGCAGGGCGGATATGGTGGAATTGGCAGACACGCCAGACTTAGGATCTGGTGCCGCAAGGCGTAAGAGTTCAAGTCTCTTTATCCGCACCAATAACATAACCGATATAACTGTGAATGAGAAGAAAATGAAAGCAAAAGAAGAAAAATCGAAGGGTTTGAACAAAAAATATTCCGTTACGATTGCTGCTGCAGACTTTGCAGCTGCTGTCGAAAAAAAGTTGGAAGCTGTTTCCAAAAACATTAAAATGCCTGGTTTCAGAGCCGGTAAAGCACCGAAAGCGATGATTGAACAAAAATATCGTCCGACTGTTTTGGGTGAAGTGCTTGATGATATGATCCGTGATGCTTCCAATAAAATTATCAGCGATAACAAGTTACGTCCGGCTGTTACACCGGATATCAAAATTGAGAAGTTTGAAGACGGAAAAGATATTGAATTTACTTTTGAAACCGAAGTTTTACCGGAAATCAAATTGGAAAATTTTGACAGCATTTCTTTGAACAAATATACCGCCAAAGTACCGGCATCGGAAGTTGAAAAAGCCTTGCAGTATATGGCAAAATCTCATCGTAAGACAAATACCGTTACCAAAAAACGCGCATCGAAAAAAGGCGATGTGGCCGTTATTGATTTTGTCGGCTCTGTTGACGGCGTTGAATTTGAAGGCGGCAAGGGCAATGCCTATCCGCTGGAGCTCGGTTCCAATTCTTTCATTCCAGGCTATGAAGACCAGTTAATCGGCCATAAAGCCGGTGAAACCGTTGAAGTTAAGGTAACGTTCCCTGAAAATTATCACGCTAAAAATCTGGCCGGTAAAGAAGCACTTTTCGTGACCACCATTAAAGAATTGCGTGAATTTGAAGATACTGAAATGAACGATGAAACCGCAAAATTATACGGTGCAACCGATTTGGCTGATTTGAAGTCTAAAATTGAAAACCGCATTTTGGAAGATTATTCTTCGGCATCTCGCATCAAATTAAAACGCGATTTGTTGGATGCTTTGGATAAGGCTTATAAGTTTGAAGTTCCGCAGAAGTTGGTTGATGCCGAATATGCGGCAATTGAAAAACAGTACAAAGATGCCAAAGCGCATAACCGCTTGGATGAAAGCGAAAAAAGCCGTAATGAAAAAGACGTGTTGGCAGAATATAAAGATATTTCTCTGCGCCGCGTGAAGTTAGGTCTGTTGCTTTCCGAAGTCGGCAGCGATGCCAAAATTTCTTTGACTTCCGAAGATATCAATAAGGCAATTATGAACGAAGCCAGAAAATATCCAGGACAGGAAAAGGCTGTTTTTGATTACTATGTCAAAAACAAAGAAGCCGTTGAAGCCTTAAGAGCACCGGCCTATGAAGAAAAAATCATAGACTACATCTTGGGCAAGGCTAAATTGGCTGAAAAAGAAGTTTCGGTTGAAGAATTGTATGACTTCTCTGAAGGCAATAAAAAGCCGGCTAAAAAAACAGCTAAAAAAGCCAGCTAATCTGACTTAATATCAAAAAAAGCCCGATAAAACGTCGGGCTTTTTTATATAAATTCAATATATTGAGTATAACCGTTTCAAAGCCGTTGCTTTTATCAACGAAAACGCTTAGTGTTGAGAAAGTAAAATAACAGATAACCGCAA
Organism: Alphaproteobacteria bacterium; assembly: GCA_017960745.1. Classification (GTDB taxonomy): domain Bacteria; phylum Pseudomonadota; class Alphaproteobacteria; order RF32; family CAG-239; genus RUG410. Next base: position 7,382 of record JAGCYN010000064.1, read on the forward strand.
GAAGACTGTGTGAATACAAAACAAAGGAAAATATTGATCATGAAAATCCTAAAGAAATTATGTTCTTACCACATTCTGACGGTTATTGTTGCAATCTTGGCCGGATACATTATTTATCAACTGCAAACCAAAAAACTCAAACCGCAACATCCGACTTTTGCCATCTATGATGTTTATCATAAAGAATATACGGTTTATCAAAATGAGGTGGTGATTCCGATTCAGGCCGGTCGTGTTTTAAAACGCGATTTCGGTTTGGTTTTGGAAGACCAGATGATCGGTGATGATACCGGCGATAATATCTCGGAAAAAAATCAACGCTACGCTGAATTAACAGTGATGTATTGGATATGGAAAAATGCGCCGAAAACCGATTATGTCGGTATAATGCACTATCGTCGTTTGTTTTCAAACATATATTATCCGCAAAATTGTCCCGAAGAAAATGCCGTTTTATGCTCTTTTGGTTTAACCCAGTTTTACTTAGAGCAACTGATGGCCAAATACGATATTATTTTGCCGCTCAGAAGCGAAATTAAAAATGTATATCGACACTATAAACATTTCCACCACATTGAAGATTTGGATTTGGCCGTGGAATATATCAAAAACAAATATCCGAAAATGGCCGTTGCTGTCGACAATACTTTATCGTGTTCCAGCTTTAACAATGCCAATATGTTTATTATGCGCCGCGAAGTTTTTGATGAATATGCCGCATGGCTGTTTGATATTTTGTTTCACTTAGAAGATAAATTAAGCCACGATACGGAAGGCTATAATGTCAGAACACCGGGATTTTTGGCAGAACGCCTCTTCAATATATGGTTGACATATCATCGAAATCAATATCGAATTAAGGAGTTGATGCTCAACCAAAAGAACGTTTGATTATTTGAAATTTTATTTGCATTCAAAAATAAAATCGTCCAGTATAGGGAAAAATGATCATCATAATTTCGAGGGCTCGGATATTACGAAAGGAAAGGAAAAAAATGGAGAAGATATCGTCTGAAAGCAAAGGTATGGTTTATATCCTTATTTTTGTAGCGGCATTAGTAACAGGTTATGCATCATACAAAACCTGCGGATTTATACAATGTACCAAAACGCCGGTCGAAAACCAGATGTCTTCTTCAGTTGCAATCTATTCTATCTTTAAGGTTGATTATCCGATTTATGAAAACAGTGTGGTTATTCCGTTACAGGCCGGTCGTGCCTTCCATCATCCGTCTTCACTTGAACTGGAAAGCAGAATGATCGGCGATGATACAGGTATCAATATTTCCCTTAAAAACGATCGCTATGCCGAATTAACCGCTCTGTATTGGATTTGGAAAAACGCCCCGAAAAGAAAGTATATAGGTATAATGTATCCTTACAGATATTTTATTAATGAATTTTTGCCGGAACAATGTGAGGATGTGCTTGATGTTCAGTGTACCTCCGGTATGAGCGAAAAATATATAAAACAACTGATGAGCAAATATGATATTGTGGTTCCGCTCAGACGTAATCTGGGCGTAAGCACCTACAACGTCTATAACGACCTCTATTACATTACCGATTTGAATACACTCGTCGATTACGTCAAAGAAAAATATCCGAGCATGTCGGTAGCCGTGGATAATGTTTTGAACTCTCATTTTTTGATTGAGAAGAATATGTTTATTATGCGGCAGGATTTGTTTGATGAATATATGGCTTGGATGTTTGATATATTGTTTGCCTTAGAAGAGAAATTCAGCCACGACTATCGCGGAGGAAAAACACAAACACCGCTTTATTTGTCGGAATATTTGTTCAATTTCTGGATTGAATACAATATAACACGTTACAGATTAGGCGAGTTGAATGTTCAAGCATATTAAAACTCTTGTCATTGCTTTAATCTTACTGGGTATCGGTGGCTACGGCTATTGGCGGCACCCCGAATAAATACCGAATGTTGTTGTCGGCGGCGGCCTGTCCGGTGCGGTAATGGCCGAACGTATTGCCAACGTCAGCGGTCAAAAGGTGTTGCTGATTGACAGACGCCCGCATATCGGCGGCAATGTTTATGATTATAAAGACAAAAACGGCATTACCGTGCAAAAATACGGTATTCATGCCTTTCATACCGACAGCAAAGAAATATGGGATTATCTGAGCCTCTTTACCGAGTGGACCGACTATCATCACCAAGCCTTAGCGGAAACTTCACACGGTTTGGTAAATTTTCCGGTAAACCTAAACACCATTGATGAGTTGTTTGAGTCTGATTTTGCAAAAGATTTTTCTGAAAGATTGCTGAATAAATTTCATGAAGGTGGGAAGATCTCGGTAGCTGATTTACAAAATGATGAAGATGAAGTGTTGCGTCGGGGTGCCGAAATTCTGTATGAAGAATTGTTTAAAAACTACACGATGAAACAATGGGGTATGAGTGTGGATGAAGTTGATCCGTCGGTTATTGCCCGGGTACCGATTTATCTTAACCGTCAAAACCGGTATTTTACCGATAAATATCAAGGCCTGCCGAAAGAAGGCTACACCGCTATGCTCAATAAAATGCTGGATAACCCGCTTATTGAAGTCCGATTGAACACCGACTGGAATGATATCAAAGACAAAGTACGTTATGATAAGCTGTTTTTCACCGGCTCGATCGATGCCTTTTTCAATTATAAATACGGACGTTTACCATATCGCAGCTTGCGTTTTGATATTCAAACCTTGCCGCAGGAACATTATCAGCCGATGGCTCAGGTCAATCATCCCAACCATCCGACAATGACGCGCTCGATTGAGCACAAATATTTGCTGGACGAGAAAAGCCGGAACACAACCGTATCTTTTGAATATCCGGAAGCTTTTAACGGCAAAAATGAACGTTATTACCCGATATCTCAAAAAGAGAACATTGATTTATATACACAATACTTAAATGAGGCGAAAAAGTATCCGAACATTTGGTTTTTCGGTCGTCTGGGCGATTATAAATATTACAATATGGATCAGGCTGTCGGCAGAGCCCTTGAATTATATTCGGAAGTGTTTAAATAACAGATATAAAGCACATATTGAAATTAAGGAAAAAGATGTTGAAATTGATTAAAAATATCATCAGTCGAATTGATTGGCATCTGACGCCGTTTACCATGTTGGAAATAGCGTTTATTCTGATAACTTATCCGTTGGTTAAATATGCCGCGCCGGAATTTTTTATGGAAAACGGCTGGATTGAAAATATACAACTTCTTATTCTGGCGTTGGCCGTCATTATTGCGGTTGCGGCCAAAAATGCAAAGCCTTTATTTGTTTTTTGCGCCATGATAATCTTTTTATTGTTTTTGCGCGAAGCGGATATGGGACGCAGTTATTTTTGCGCCAAATATTTAAAACCGGATGAAATATGCAAGTGGAGCAGCTTCAAATATGCCTACATCATCGATATTATACGCCTTATTTATGCGCTCATAATGATTTTTTATGCCCTCAAACATAAAATCTGGCGCCCGCTTTGGCAATATTTGAGCCGCGCTCCGATTTACATTTGGGAAATTATATTCATGATGATGGGAATTGCCGGCGGCGTGGTGGCAGAATTGCGCTGTTGCCAAAATGAAATTTTTGAAGAAAGCGCCGAAACCCTGATGTATGCGGCAGCAACTTATTTAATATGGCGCTATGCACATTTGCGCTTAAAAAATGAAATATAAGCCATAGAACAGATTGAACAATATTAAAGACGGATTACATCATCTCGGCGGAGGTGAGTAATGTTCAATTATATAAAAAATATACTTTTGCTAATCATTTTTGCCGTATTGTTTATGACCGTCAAAAATATATACAACCGACATTCGAATTTTACGCCCCAAGAAACGGCCCTGCAAAAAAATATGCAGCAATTTGTTAGACAAACAACATCTGAAATCAATAACATAAATAAAAATCTTAAACAAACGCTTGATGATGCACAACAAACCTATTTCAATGAAATGGATTTGTAAAAATATCTCTTTTAGATGTGGATAAAACTGAAAAAAACTTCCTATTAGCACGTGGTTTTGCTATATTAAGACAGTTTTGTTTATTAAGATAAAAGAGGTATAAAGTGACAGAAGAAAACCAAGTTGAAGGTGTAATTAAAAGCGATCATATTGCGCCGACCATGATTTCGGAAGAAATGCGCCGTTCGTATCTGGATTATGCAATGAGTGTTATTGTTTCGCGTGCGCTGCCGGATGCCCGCGACGGTATGAAACCGGTACATCGCCGAATTATCTACGGGATGTATGAAAACGGCTATGATGCAACCAAACCTTATCGTAAATCGGCGCGTATCGTCGGCGATGTTATGGGTAAATATCACCCGCACGTCGACAGCTCCATTTACGAAGCGATGGTGCGTATGGCGCAACCGTTCTAGATGCGTCTGACTTTGGTTGACGGGCTGGGTAACTTCGGTTCCATGGACGGCGACGGTGCCGCGGCCATGCGTTATACCGAAGCGCGTTTAGCCAATGTTTCTTCCTGCTTAACCGATAATTTGGACGAAGACACCGTTGACTTTATGCCGAACTATGATGAATCTTTGCAAGAACCGACGGTTTTGCCGGCACGTTTCCCGAATTTGTTGGTCAACGGCGGCAACGGTATTGCCGTCGGCATGGCCACCAACATTCCGCCACACAATTTGGGCGAAGTGATTGATGCTTGCTGCGCTTATATCGATAATCCGGAAATCAGCATTGAAGAACTGGTACAAATCGTTCCGGGACCGGACTTTCCGACCGGCGGTTTGATTTTGGGTTACGGCGGTGCCAAACAAGCTTATCTGACGGGCCGCGGTTCGGTGATGATGCGTGCCAAATGCTCGATTGAAGAAATCCGCAAAGATAAGGAAGCCATTATCGTTCATGAAGTACCGTATCAGGTAAATAAAGCAAACTTGGTCGCTCATATTGCCGAACTTGTGAAAGATAAGCGTATTGAAGGCATTTCCGATATCCGCGATGAATCCGACAGACAAGGTGTTCGCATTGTTATTGAAGTCAAACGTGATTTTCAGGCTGACGTTATCTTGAACCAGCTTTATAAATATACCGAATTGCAAACCAGTTTCGGTATGAATATGCTGGCCATCAACGGCGGTCGTCCGATGATGATGAACTTAAAAGATATCATTTCCACCTTTATAGAGTTTCGTGAAGAGGTTATTCGCCGCCGCACGGTTTATCGCTTAAATAAAGCCCGCGACAGAGCTCATGTCTTGGTCGGTTTGGCGATTGCGGTCGAAAATCTGGATCCGGTTATTGAGCTGATTAAAAACGCCCCGAACCCGCAGGAGGCTCGTGAACAGTTAATCAGTCGCGCCTGGCCGGCCGGCACGATTGAAGATTGGGTAAAGCTGATTGACGAGCCGGATCGCAAGGTTGAAAACGGTATTTATCGCCTTTCGGAAGACCAGGCTAAAGCGATTTTGGATTTGAAATTACAACGCTTAACCGGTCTTGAGAGAGATAAAATTCATGAAGAATTGGTTGCTTTAGGCGCCGATATTAAAGAATTTCTTTCAATTTTATCCAGCCGTGAAAAATTATACGGCATTATGCGCGATGAGTTGGTGGCCGTTAAAGACGAATACGCCACTCCGCGTTTAACTAAAATCGAAGATATTGAATTTAACCAAGACATTGAATCGTTGATTCAACGCGAAGAAATGGTGGTAACCGTAACGGAAGAAGGCTACATCAAACGCGTTCCGCTGAACGCTTATAAAGCGCAAAAACGCGGCGGCAAAGGAAAATCCGGTATGTCCACCAAGGAAGAAGATTTTGTTACCCGTTTGTTTGTGGCCAGTACCCATACGCCGGTACTGTTCTTCTCCAGCCGCGGTATTGTCTATAAGATGAAGGTTTATAAATTGCCGCTCGGTTCGCCGACCTCGAAGGGTAAACCGTTCATCAATTTGTTGCCGTTAACTGCCGGCGAAAACATCACGGCTATTCTGAAATTGCCGGAAAAAGTTGAAGATTGCGAAGGCTTGTCAATTGCGTTTGCCACCGCCAGCGGTAACGTTCGCCGCAACAGCGTGATGGATTTCATCAACGTTCAGGCCAACGGTAAAATCGCCATGAAGTTAGACGAGGGCGATAAGCTGATTAACGTTGCCTTGTGCGATGAAAACAACGACTTTATGTTGGCCACCCGTTTAGGCAAATGTATTCGTTTCCCGGTCAGCGACATCCGCGTGTTTGTCGGTCGTAACTCAACCGGTGTTCGCGGCATTAAGTTGGCCAAAGGTGATGAAGTCATTTCGATGACCATGCTCAAGCATATCACCGCAACAGCGGAACAGCGCGACGAATATTTAAGAGTGGCAAACGCCATGAAACGCACCGACAGCGAAGAGGGCGAAAACAGCTGTATTTCTGCCGATCAGACCGGTCTATTGAATTTGTTGACATTGGAACAATTCAATGAAATGCAGAAATTGGAAGAATTCATCTTGACAGTTACGGTCACCGGTTACGGTAAACGTTCTTCTTCTTATGAATATCGTGTGACCGGACGTGGCGGCACCGGTATTGCCAATATTGAATTATCGCCGCGCAACAAAGAAGTCGTCAGCTCGTTCCCTATTACGGAAGACAAAGATATTATGATGGTAACCGATGGCGGTAAGCTCATCAGAATGCCGATTGACGATATCCGAATTGCCGGCCGTAAGACACAGGGTGTGATTTTGTTCCGTACCGCCGAAAACGAAAAGGTGGTTTCGGTGACCAAGTTGGATACCGAAGGCGCCGATGAAGAGGCATTGGAGGAAGATGAGTTGAATGAAATGGATGCCGAGGCCATGGCTGAAGACATCAATTCGGAAGCCGTTAACGAACCGAAAACCGGTGAGGCTGATGAATAAACATTCTTAATGTTGTAATTTAGTCTGATTATATATTTAATTGTATAATCAGACTTTTTTATATAAGAGGCGCGTATGAGAAAAATGTTGGGATTGACAGCCGTATTAACCCTTATGGCGGTGCAGAGCTATGCCTGGAGTCTCTCTGATTTATGGAAAGGAGAAGACACCACAACAACCTCGACGGCAACCGTCCGGAAAGGCAATCGCCACAGTCAATCTTTTTATGCGGTAAAAAAGGAAATGCTGGAAAAA
>JAGCYN010000065.1 GCA_017960745.1 Alphaproteobacteria bacterium
GTTGACCACGGTAAAACGACGTTGGTTGACGGTTTGCTCCGCCAAAGCGGAACGTTTCGCGATAATCAAAAAGTGGTTGATTGTGTGATGGACAGCAATGACTTGGAACGTGAGCGCGGCATTACCATTCTTTCAAAGTGTACATCCGTTGATTGGAACGGTACGCATATCAATATTGTAGACACCCCGGGACACGCGGATTTCGGTGGCGAGGTTGAGCGCATTCTTTCCATGGTTGACGGTGTGGTCTTGTTGGTTGATGCTTCCGAAGGCCCGATGCCGCAAACCAAGTTTGTGTTGGGTAAAGCTTTGAAAATCGGTTTAAAACCGATTGTGGTGATTAACAAAGCCGATAAAGCCGATGCTCGTCCGGACGAAGTGTTGAACGAAGTGTTTGATTTGTTTGTCAGCTTAGATGCCACCGACGAACAGCTTGATTTCCCTACTCTTTACGCTTCCGGCCGTAATGGTTGGGCCGTACGCGATTTGAACGATGAACACAAAGATTTAACCCCGCTGTTTGAAACTATTGTTTCCTATGTCAGCGAGCCGGTTTGTGAACCGGATAAGCCTTTCAGAATGTTGGCCACAACGCTGGAAGCCGACAAGTTCGTCGGTCGTATTCTGACCGGTAAAATTCAAAGCGGCAGTGTTAAGGTGAACGATACCGTTAAAGTTATCAATAAGGACGGCGAAGTTGAACGCACCAAAATCACCAAGATTATGGCTTATAAAGGTTTGGAACGTGTGGCTTTGAACGAAGCACACGCCGGGGATATTGTTGCCGTAGCTGGTTTGGTTAAAGGCACGGTGGCTGATACGATTTGTGCTCTCGATGTACCGGCAACCGATTATATCAATGCCCAACCGATTGATCCGCCGACATTGGTCATGACTTTCTCGGTTAATGATTCGCCACTGGCCGGTCGCGAAGGCGATAAAGTAACGTCCCGCGTGATTTGGGCGCGTTTGGAAAAGGAAGCGGAAGGCAATATTGCGCTGAAGATATCGCGTACCGAAAACACCGACAGTTTCGAGGTTGCCGGTCGCGGCGAGTTGCAACTCGGTGTTTTGATTGAAACCATGCGTCGTGAAGGCTTTGAGCTCTCTATTTCGCGTCCGCGTGTGATTATGAAGCGCGATGAAAACGGTCAGCTTTTAGAGCCGATTGAAGAAGTGGTGGTCGACGTTGATGAAGAATTCTCCGGTGCCGTGGTCGAGAAATTAGGTCAGCGCCGTGCTGAAATGATTGATATGATTCCGTCGCAAGTCGGCAACAAAGTCCGCTTGGTATTCCACGCCCCTTCTCGCGGCTTAATCGGTTATCATTCCGAATTTTTGACCGACACACGCGGTACCGGTGTGATGAACCGTATTTTCTACGCTTTTGAGCCGTATAAAGGTGAAATTGAAGATCGTCGCAACGGTGTGATGATTTCCAGCGAAGACGGTCAGGCAATCGCATATTCTTTATGGAAGTTGCAAGACAGAGGTCCGATGTTTGTGGAACACAACAGCCCGGTTTATATCGGTATGATTATCGGTGAACACAATAAATATAACGATATTGATGTTAACCCGACCAAGTCTAAGCAGTTAACCAATATCCGCGCCGCCGGTAAGGATGAAGCCATTGATTTGGTGCCGCCGCGTAAATTGAGCTTGGAACAGGCTTTGGCTTATATTCAGGCTGATGAGTTGTTGGAAGTAACACCGAAGTCGCTGCGTTTGCGCAAAAAGATTTTGGATCCGATTGCCCGCAAGCGTGCCAAAAATAACGGCGAAGCCGAATAAAACAATATCAACTTGACTTTATATGCCTGAAATGATACCATTCAGGCATATTTTTTATTACTTAATGACAGCCATAGAGAACCTATGCTCGTTAAAGTCGAGAACTTAGTATTATGTGGTATATAACGGCCGGTGATTATGTTTATAATTTCACCGGAATATTATTCGGCGTATTGGCGGTTGCCTTTCTTTTAGGTGTGATAACGGTATTAAATGACGGTAACCCCTTATATCTGAACAAAAGGTGGCAGCAAATTCTTGTGCGATTGTGTTTCATCGTGGCTGTTGTATCGACACTGATTTTTGCGTGTCCGTACTTTCCGCCGGAGTTGAGCATGAGAAACAGAATCGGAGGCTATATTTTCAGCCTGGTGGCCATTGTCATTTCCAGCGGGGTGGTCTACTTTATTGCAATATCTTTCACACTGCTGATACAGTGGATTTTTGCGAAGCCGAAACATTGATTTTGTTCAACCGACGTATTGAAAGAATTAAGAAGGATGAGGTATTTATCTCATCCTTCATTTTTTTGTTGAAAGTTAAAAAAATAAGGCTAAAATCTAGCCGTTGAGGAAACAAATGACTGATAATGAAAAAACAAAAAAATGTCCGGAATATTGTCCGTTTTTGAAGGCAAATAACACCTTTTGCGTGTTGTTTAAGCGCTCTTTACGCACAGCCGGCGATATCGGTTTACGCTGTGAAGAATGTAAAAATCCGGAGCAACGTTTTTCTTCTTATAAAGAGCTTGGCTTAACGGAAGATAACCGCATTGAAATGTGGCAGAATGCCGTTTCCAAACACAACGAAATCGAGCTGGGCAAAAAGCGCCAGGAAGAAGATGTCCGCAAGAAATTTGCCGCCATGTTGGAAGAAAAATACGGGGCGCGTCCGCCGCTTGCCGGTAATGAGTTTTTACAGAACTTAGTCATTAATTTATATATGGTGTTGGACAGCACCGAAAGACAAATTATGCAAACACTGCTGGGCGGCCGCAACGGCAATACGCTGTTGGAAGCCATTGAACGGATGCCGAAGGATCAGGGTTTGCTCCGCAATGTCCGCCGTGAATTAGATGAGGAATTTTTGGCATATCAGCGCCAAGTTCAGGAAATTCAGAAGCAAAATACCAACACAAATTCAAAATAATTTGTTGATTTTTTGTCAAATATTATATATAATCTTCTCAAAAGACACTAGCCGGCGGAGATTTATATGCCTCAAGAATCATACATAGCACGCACCAAAGATAACTTGGTTGTTGTTTTTACCATCGAATATGCCAATGACGCGGAAAAATCGCGCAAAGAGCTATTATGCCGATCATCCTGCGAAAATATGACGTTGCGAGAATTTAACAATGACCGCAACGCCCACTTATATGACCACAATCCGGCTTACGACGCGATGGATGTTCACAACACGGAGTTTATTAATGATGAGGTGGTCGGCTATCACTATCGTCGAAATCGCGATGCTTACGAAAACGGCTTATTGAATAACAATTATCCGGCAGCGGCAAACCGCCCGAATACCATACATTTTGACAGCCGTATTGATGATGCGATGGTGCCGGAAGTTATTAAAAACATCGGTTTAAAGATTGTTCCGGTTGATGAAGTCTATAATGTAACATATAACCCGGTAACCCGCGATTATGATATTCAGGATGACCACGGGCAAGGTTTTCGCCGCCGCGTTGCCACGGTAAAACACGGCGAAAATAAAATGGAAGTGGTGCGCAATCACTTTACGTTTGCACCGGAAGATTATAATCGGATAACGTTTCTGATCAGCGAATTTGAAGGACAGCAACAGCAGAATCCGCAGTTGACACTCGGTTACTTTATATCGCATTTGCGTGACCGCCGTGATAATGCGCTGATGAATGTGTATAATCAGGCATATAATCCGACGAATGAAAAAGAAACCACCATTCTGCACGAATTAAAACATATTAAAAACGCCATTTTTGCCAGCGGTTTGGAGCTGAAAAAAGACGCCAAACGTTTGAGCGTTGAAGATATGTATCGTATTAAATACGAAGACGAGCGCAGCGCTTATTTTAATGAATGGGTGGACGGCATTAACAAATATCTGCAGCGCGGCAATATGTCTGATTACAGCATGTTTGACAGCGGCGCGCAGACCATTGTAGCCAATTTGAGCAGAATGCGCACCGATGCCGAAAAAATGGCTTATGTGACGGATTACGGCCGTTTAATGCGTGATTTTGAGGGCTGGTTTGAAACCAATAAGCGTGATTATTACGATCGCAATCAGTTCCGGAATAATCTTGCGAATGCCGTTTCCAAAATGTCTTTATCCGCCGAGTCGGATAGTCAACGAACCGAATATAACAGATTGCGTTCGCTGTACTTCCATTATGAAGTTTTTAATCCGCAGACACGGCGTATGGAATTTAAGAATTTATCGCAATATATGCCGGAAGTAACCATTCCGCAGGAAATCCGTACATCGACCATTGAACCGAATGAGGAAGCTTTGCGCAACCGGATGCGCCGCTATAATCAGCAGGTCAACAGCGGTGAAATCAATCCTTCGTTGGTGCCGATTGCCAAAAAGGTTATGCGGGAAGGAATCGTCGGTCAGTCTTGCGTGAACGAGGTCGATGATATTCAGATTGCCACGTTTTATGATGAAGGCAATACCCCGCCAAGCGGTGGCAACACCCCGCCGGATAACGGTGGTAATACCCCGCCAAGCGGTGGCAACACCCCGCCGGACAATGGCGGTAACACACCGCCGGACAATGGCGGTAATACCCCGCCGAATGGCGGCAATACGCCGCCGCATGTTCCGGATGACCAAGCCGGGTGGAGCGATGATTTGAAGGCTTACTGGTCAACCGTTGCCGGTTATCGGGAAATTGCCAAGAACAATGATGAGTATCGTTTTAAGATTCACGAAGCCACGGTTCGCTATGAAAACCGTCGCCGCGTTCAGGTCAGCGCCAATGCGCCGTATGACTTATACGTTAAAATGCTTCATGCACCGTCATCATCAAATAAGCCGGTGGAGTTTTTAAGTTCACTCAGCCGCGAACAGGCATTGACATTATACGTTGCTTGTATTAACAATGGACGTGCGGTCAGAGGTCATGTGCCGACCGACCTGAGAGGCATTGAAAATATTCCGGGTATTCCGCAGGCGGCCCTGAACCGCTTCCGGCATCTGACGGCAGGAAATAATCCAAACAACACAACATCGCGTGTTGCCCCCCCTGCCCCGTCAACGTCGCGGACGGTTGATCGTTCAATGCAGTCAAAAGTGTTGGAAGCACGGCGAAATCTGGTTCGCTGAAGCTGAGTCCGTAGGAAGCCCGCAGAGCGCGAAATTTCAAAAAAATGATTGATGTGTCGTCAGACAGTCAAAATGTTCTGTAGGAGTCTGAAAACGCCTCTAAACGACATTTTAAAAATTTGAGTAAAAAATGGACAACAAAACGATATATGCTCTTTCAACGGTTTTCGGAAAATCCGGCGTGGCAATTTTCAGAGTTTCCGGAAATGCCGCTTTTGAAGTTTTTGCAAAAATGACAACCTTGCCGGCAGAAAAAATTGTCGCTCGTCAAATGTACTTTACCCCGCTTCTGGACTCTGTTTCACGTGAAACATTGGACCATTGTATGGCCGTCGGATTTCGTGCGCCGCACTCGTTTACAGGCGAAGACACGGTTGAAATCCATTGTCATGGCTCAAAAGCGGTGATTAAAAGCGTTATCAAAGCGCTTTCCGAATTGCCGAATTATCGTTTGGCTGAGGCCGGCGAGTTCTCACGTCGGGCGTTCTATAACGGCAAAATGGATTTGACCGAAGCTGATGGTTTGGCCGATTTGATTGATGCCGAGACCGCCATACAGCAAAAAACAGCGTTACAGCAAATGGGCGGAACACTGTTACAACGCTATGACAGCTGGCGTAATGCCTTGGTCGAAATCCTGTCTTATGTTGAAGCTTATATTGATTTTCCGGACGAAGATATTCCGCAAGATGTGGTTGAAAATATAGAAAACGGTGTATTTAAAACGGCGGAAACCATTCGTGAACATCTTCAGGGTAACCATATCAACGAGCGTTTGCGTGATGGCTTTCGTGTGGTCATAGCCGGGCCGGCCAATGCCGGAAAATCAAGTTTAATCAATGCGATCGTGAAACGTAATGTTGCCATTGTTTCGGATATTGCCGGAACCACCCGCGATGTGATTGATGCCTATGTCGATATTAAAGGCTATCCGGTTGTCTTTTCCGATACGGCAGGTTTGCGTGATGCGGCTGATGAAATTGAAAAAATCGGAATATCTTTAGCCAAGGAAAAAATTGCTGAATCTGATTTCAAAATTTTTATATTTGATGCCGCTACTGACGGTCCGGAAATTTTTGCCGATTATATAAAATCCGGCGAAGACTATGTTTTGGTGGCCAATAAAATCGATAAATTGAGTGCAGATGTCAAACAACAGCTGATTTCAAAAAATTGCTTGTTGATTTCTGCCAAACACAACGAAAATGTAGATGCGTTAGTCGATAGAATATATAATCATTTCAATGATTTGTACTTAAAAGCAAACGGCGGTTTGATTACACGTCAGCGTTATCGCGAGGCCTTGTTGGAATGCTTGGAAAATTTGGATCGCTTCAATTTGCAAAAAGACATTGCTCTGGCTGCCGAGGATATTCGTTTGGCCTGTCGTGCCATCGGTAAAATCACCGGCCGCGTTGAAGTTGACGAGATTTTGGATAAAATATTCGGTAGCTTTTGTATCGGGAAATAACGCTGTATTTAAAAGCAAAATGAATAAAATTTTTTACATTTAAAAACAACGACTTATATCTCCATCTTGAATCATTTGTTGAATACACCGTATTTAAATAGTAAATTCAGTAAGTTGGTTTAAAGCGCCGAAACAGTTGTCCGAGGCTTGTTTTTATTTGCAATTTCAATTTATTTGTGCTATTTGTTGCCAACAAAAGAGGATATAATGAAAACAAAATATGATGTCATTGTTGTCGGTGGCGGTCATGCCGGATGTGAGGCAGCGGCAGCGTCGGCACGTTGTGGTGCGGCAACGTTGTTGGTAACGCACAAAATATCGACAATCGGCGAAATGTCGTGCAACCCGGCCATCGGCGGATTAGGTAAAGGACATTTGGTACGCGAAGTTGATGCACTTGACGGTTTGATGGCAAGAGTAATCGACAAGGCCGGAATCCAATTCAGAATGCTGAATTTATCCAAGGGACCTGCCGTTCGCGGACCACGCGCTCAAGCGGATCGTGATTTGTATAGAACTTATATGCTTGAGGCCTTGCGACAAACGGCAAATTTGGAACTCAAGGAAGCCGCGGGTGAAGGTCTGCTCTTTAATGATGAAAAAGTCAGCGGTGTTGTTTTAGCCGACGGCTCAACTTTAGAAGCTGGTGCGGTTGTGTTGACAACCGGCACATTTTTAAACGGCGTCATGTTTGTCGGACATGAAACTTCAATCGGTGGCCGTATCGGCGATATATCTTGTGCCGGAATAACACCGTATTTAAAATCTAAGGGTTTGAAATTAGGCCGTTTAAAAACCGGAACTCCTGCTCGTCTGGACGGCAATACAATTAACTGGAATGTGTTGGAAAAACAATCAGGTGACGCGAATCCTCAGCCGTTTTCGTTTTTAACCGAGCAAGTTACGAATCCTCAAATTGATTGCGGCATTACCTACACCAATGAAAAAACGCATGAAATTATCAGAGCAAATTTTGAAAGGTGTGCCTTGTTTTCCGGATTGATTACCGGCAAGGGTCCGCGCTATTGCCCGAGTATTGAAGATAAATTGGTGCGTTTTGCCGATCGGACGACACATCAGATATTTTTGGAGCCTGAGGGTTACCATACCAATGTGGTTTACCCGAACGGTATTTCAACTTCACTACCGGCTGATGTTCAAGATGCTTTCATTCATACCATGAAGGGCTTGGAAAACGTTGAAATATTGCGTTATGCCTATGCCATAGAATATGATTACGTTGATCCGCAAGAGTTAAACCATTGTTTAGGCGTTAAAAAAATACCGGCATTGTATTTGGCCGGACAAATTAACGGCACGACCGGCTATGAAGAAGCCGGCGCTCAAGGGTTGGTTGCCGGTGTGAACGCCGCCCTTTATGCCGGCGGCGGCAATAAGGAGTTTTTTGTTGACCGCAGTCAAGGTTATATCGGCGTGATGATTGATGACTTAATCACCAAAGGTGTTGATGAGCCGTATCGAATGTTTACCTCTCGTTCGGAATATCGTTTGGTTTTGCGCGCAGACAATGCCGATGCCCGTTTAACCGAACTGGGACATCAAATCGGTTGCGTCGGTGAAAACAGATACAATGTATTTAAAAGTAAAATCAATAAGATAAAAGAATTTGACAATTATGCTTCCGAAACCTTTGCCAGCTATGCGGACGTTGATGCTTTAGGTATAGCGGTCAAACATAATGGCAAAAAAACGCTGAAAGATATCATGGGCTACCCTAATGTTTCACGTGAAACAATGATTAAATTAGATTCTAAAATCAATGAAGTAGAGCCGGCAATTTATGAACAGGTTGAAATTGACGCCAAGTATGCCGGTTATTTGAAACGTGAATACGAGGATATTGCTTTATTTAAGCGTGATGAAAATATGAAAATCAGAGAAGATATTGACTATAGTAAAATCGGCGGCTTATCAACGGAAATGGTGCAGCGCTTTGAACGCGTGCGTCCGAAAACCATCGGCGAGGCCTTGAGAATAACCGGGGTGACGCCGGCCGCAGTAACCGCTTTATTGGGGTATATCAAAAATGCCTGAGGTCCAAAAGTTTTCATATCATAATCATACCAACTTTTCCGACGGTAAAAATTCGTTGGAAGAAATGGTGCAACGCGCCAAAGAAATCGGCTTTACGGAAATGGGCATCAGCGACCATTTGATTGTGCATAAAAATATTTGTAAAAGTCCGTCATGGGCGGCAATGGTTGCCAACAACGAGGCAGATATATATCAGACCGATTTCAAAACAATGTTGGAAAAGTATCAGCGTCATTGCGAGCATATTCGAAAGGTTGCCAAAGCTGAAAATATAAAGTTATACGTTGGTTTTGAAGTTGATTTCTTTACCTACGACGGTTGGCTGGATGAATTTAAGGATTTTCTGGCACAGATAGATTATGATTACGTTATCAGCGGCAATCACTTTTTGTTCGATCCGAGTTGCGAAACCATATACAACATCAATAAAAGTATCGGGGAGGTTTTAACGCTTGATCAAATAAGGGCATTGGTGGCACAGCACTTTAATAATATTCGCGAATCGGCAAATTGCGGTCTGTTCCGTTTTGTGGCACACCTAGATTATGTGCGTAAAATGGGCGCGGATTATTGTAAACCGCAAGATTTCTGGGCAGAGAAAATGGCGGTGTTGGATGCTTTGGAACGGCATCACACAGGTATTGAAGTCAGCACCAAAGGTTTGCGCAAAATCAATGACTTTTACCCGAATGGAACCATTTTAGACGAGGTTGCCAAACGCAACATTGATGTTGTGATCAGCGATGATGCTCATAAGGTTGGCGAACTGGGTCTGGATTTTGAACGTGCCGAGCAGGAGCTACGGCAACGAAACGTTGTTCATCGCCTGAAATTTTAGCTTTTAGCGACGATTATTTTCCGGCAGAATTTAGTTAATAACCGATATATTTTGTTGCAAAACAAAAGAATCTCTCATACTCTCTGAAAAGAGGATGAGATGGATATTAATATTGAATTGTTAAAATATGATGTTTCACGTGAAACATTGCAAAAATTGAAAGATTTCGTTTCACTGCTGGAGATGTGGAACACGCGCATGAACTTAGTCAGTAAAAATTCCCTGGCCGACGTCTGGGAACGTCATATTTTAGATTCAATGCAACTGGTTCAGTATATTTCCGCCGACACAAAACGAATCGTTGACATCGGCAGCGGTTCCGGTTTTCCCGGAATTGTGCTGGCAATCTGGTTGCAGGAAAAAATGCCGGCAAGTGAGATTTTTTTGGTTGAGAGTATCGCTAAGAAAACGATGTATTTAAACGATGTTTGTGTCAGACTGGGACTCAATAATGTTAAAATATTGAATGAGAGAATCGAAAACACCGTATTTAAAGACGTCGATATCATCACAGCCAGGGCCGTTGCAGCGCTTGATATATTGCTTTCATACAGTATGCACATCGGTCAGACACACACTAAAATGCTGTTTCCGAAAGGACAAAGTTATGAAATTGAAAATTCGGAGGCGCAAAAGAAATGGGCATATGATTTGCAAGTTCATCCGAATCGATACCATGAAGACGGGGTTATTTTGGAAATCAGCAAGTTGAGGAAGAAAAAATGAAAATCATATCAGTTGCCAACCGTAAAGGCGGCGTCGGCAAGACTACCACAACAATCAACATCGCAACTGCACTTTCGGCAATCGAGAAAAAAGTGCTGGTGATAGATTTTGATCCGCAAGGCAACGCCACAACCTCGCTGGGTGTTACCAAGCCGAAAGGTCAATATTCTTCATATGATGTTTTGGTCGGGCGCTGTGAAGCAAATGCCGCCATCATTCATACGGAAATTCCGCGTTTTGACCTTATTCCTTCCGCGCCGGACTTGGCGGCCGCCGAAGTTGAGCTGGTGGAAGTCGAACAGCGCGAATTTGTGTTAAAGAAAGCCTTGGAAAAAATGTCCGGCACTTATGATTATGTGCTGATTGACTGCCCGCCGTCGCTGAACCTGATAACCATCAACGCGCTTGTCGGCTCCGATGCGGTTATTGTGCCGTTGCAATGCGAATTTCTGGCGCTTGAAGGATTGGCTGATTTAATGAAAAATATCAATGCAATCAAGCGAAATTTCAATGAAAAACTGACATTGCAAGGAATTGTTTTAACCATGTTCAGCAAGCAAAACAATTTAAGCAAAATGATAGAAAATGACGTGCGAAAGTATTTCGGACACAAAGTTTATCAAACGGTGATACCGCGGTGCATCAGAATTGCCGAAGCACCGTCATTCGGCAAACCGATTTTGATTTATGATTTTAAGAGTACCGGGGCGCAAGCCTATATTAACCTGGCAAAAGAATTTATAAAAAGAGAGGGAGTGAACTAAAATGAACGCAGCAAATAAAAAGTTTGGTTTAGGCAGAGGACTTGAAGCGTTATTGGGCGAGGATGAAGTTAACTTAGATTTAGACAACGTCAAAAGCATAGATGCGGTATTGGAAAACACTGTATTTAAAGAGGCGTCCGATGTGAAAATAGCTGTTGACAGCATCTATCCTTGCCGATTTCAACCGCGTACGGAATTTGATGAAGAAGGGTTGAATGCACTCAGCCAATCTATTAAAGAAAAAGGAATTTTGCAGCCGCTTTTGGTTCGTCAGCGCGGCGATAAATATGAAATTATTGCCGGCGAACGGCGTTGGCGTGCCGCCAAAATTGCCGGATTGCGCGAAGTTCCGGTCATTATTAAGGATTTGGACGATCAGGAAACGTTGGAAATTGCCTTAATTGAGAATTTACAGCGCGAAAATTTATCGCCGATTGATGAGGCCGAAGGTTTGAACCGCTTAATGAGCGAATACACCTACACCCAAGAGGCCCTGGGCAATGTGATCGGCAAATCACGCAGTTATATTGCCAACAGCCTGCGGCTTTTGTCGCTGCCGGATGCGGTAAAAGCGGCAGTCCGCGAAAATAAAATTTCTGCCGGTCATGCGCGTGCGCTCGTCGGCTGTCCGCAAGCGGAGGAAATTGCCGAGAAAATTACTGCGAAAGGTTTGAGTGTTCGTGAAACCGAGCAATTGGTTTCAGATTTGAAAAGCGGCAAGGTCGTCAGAGTGATTGAAAAAATAGTTGATGCCGACCTGCAAAACATTATGCGTGAACTGGAAGCAAAATTAAATCTGAAAGTTAAAATTAACGCTAGCAAAAACGGAAAAGGTAGTGTAACATTAAAATACAATAATCCGGCGGAATTGAGCGCAATTTTGGATTTACTTGAACAGCGTTAGGAGAATACAAATGGCAACTATATTGGAAATGATGAAGGAAAACTGCAAAAAGGCCGGATACTATCCGACTGAAAATATTGAAAAAATCGCCAGAGCAAAGAACATGATGTTCGGCGAAAGCGAATGGCGCCGCTGTCCGTGCGACGGCCAAAACGAAAAACGTTACTGTATTTCCGAATTATGCCGCAGCGATATTGAGCGCGACGGCATTTGTCATTGTCGCTGTTATCAGAAGGTTGGTACTGATAACAAATAGGATATTTGCGTGTTAGCCCAAAGATGATTGACCCGAAATTTGTTCATTTACGTGTCCACACGGCATATTCATTAGCCCTCGGAGCAATACCGGTTTCTAAGTTGCTCAAGAAGATGCGTGCTTTAAAAATGCCGGCGTGTGCCATTACCGATCGGGGCAATTTGTTTGGCGGCAAATGTTTTTCCAAAATTGCGGCAGACGAGGGGATCAAGCCGATACTCGGCGCCGAATTGAGTTTGCATAACAGCGATTCGGAAAATTTGACACTGTCGAAGGGGCGTGAACTTGAGCCGGAAAGAATCGTGCTTTTGGTAAAAAACGCCGAAGGCTATAAGTCAATTATGCACCTGTTTCGGCGCTATTATCTGGATAATATGGAAAACAGCATCTATCCGCAGATAAACATGCAAAATTTGCGCGACTTTAACGAGGGACTGATTTGTTTGACCGGCGGCTTTGAAGGTCCGCTCGGTCAAAGAATTTTACAAAACCGCAAAAGTGATGCGGAGAAGATGCTTCTGGAATTAAAAGAAATATTCGGCGACAGATTATATATGGAAATCTCGCGTGTCGGGTATGATGACGAACAAAAGACCGAGCCGGCTTTTCTCGAACTTGCCTACAAGCATAACGTGCCGTTGGTGGCCACCAATGATGTCTTCTTTATGGATGAAGATATGTATGAAGCGCATGATGCGTTGGTGTGCATTGCCGAGGGCGAATATGTGGCAAACGAAAACCGTCATAAGTTTATGCTCGGCAATCATCTGCGCACCTAAGCCGAAATGATTCAATTATTTAAGGATATTCCGGAAGCCGTTGAAAATACGGTAAAAATTGCCAAGCTTTGCAATTATCTTTCGAAAAAAATGGAGCCGTTGCTGCCAATCTTTATCTGCCCTGAAGGCAAAACGCAGGACGAATTTATTACCGAAGAGTCGTATAAAGGTTTGAACGAGCGCATGGAGGCGCAGGTTTACACCGATGAGATGACACCGGAAGAGCGCTTAGAAATTGATAAGCAATATTATTCCCGCTTGGAATACGAGTTGAGCGTTATCAAAAAAATGGGTTTTCCGGGATATTTCCTCATCGTGTCCGATTTTATCCGCTGGTCTAAAACGCACGGCGTGCCGATTGGTCCGGGGCGCGGTTCCGGTGCCGGCTCGATTGTGGCGTGGGCGCTGAAAATTACCGACTTGGATCCGATCCGGCTGGATTTGTTGTTTGAGCGTTTCTTA
>JAGCYN010000066.1 GCA_017960745.1 Alphaproteobacteria bacterium
ACTTTTTCGTTTAATTCTTCGGCGATTTAGCGTGCGATTGTTGCCCCGGAAAAACCGGCGCCGACCACTAAATTTTTCATATCAAACTCCTAATCTTTAACATTAAGTCATGCACTCTATGTCTTTGTAAAAACAAATTTTCTGAAAATTTCAATAGTTTTAATTTGCGGATTTTCTTGCGTGATAATCCCATTTTTTCAACAGCGTTGTTATCCGATACCGATAACAAAAATTTCTTTTCCTTCTGCAAATAAAGCGGACGATTTGAGGCGCTCAACCGGCTCAAATTCCAAAAACAGCCTTCACAGCGCCGCAACATATATAAATTTTGCCATTGAGCGAGTTGATGTTGCCGCAAATAACGGGCAATTTCTTCATATTCGTTGCTCAAGCTGAATATTTTATCCCGATTTTTAACCGAACTTTCCAGATTATCCTGTCGATAATTCAAATAGGCACCGTCCGTCAGCATCATGCGTTCGGCGCAAATATTGGTCTTAAAAATAAAACCGGTATCCTGATACGAAGCACCACCGGTTTCATTGACCCGAATGTCATTTTTCAACAAAAAATCCCGCTTATACAGTGCCGACCAAATCGAACCCCAAATTCTGGGAATATAGCGTTGCGGTTCCAAACGGAAAACCTTGTTGTAATTGCCGTCTTTACCGACACACACCCGTTTTTTCCGACCATCGCTCCAGGCCTTGTAAAAATCGGCCTTAACCACGTCTAAGTTATTTTCGGCGGCAATTTTATATAAGTCCGCATACATATTCTCATCAGCCCAATCATCAGACTCCAAAATTCCGATATATTCACCGGTTGCCGCGTCCAAGCCGGCGTTGATTGCCTTACCGTAACCGCCGTTGGGTTGATTGATAACCTTGATCCGCTTGTCCTTCGCCGCATAAGCATTCAAAATCTCGGCAGATTGATCCGCAGAACCGTCATTGACGCAAATAAATTCAATATCCGTCAACGTCTGCTTCAGCACGCTATCCAAACATTGCGAAAGATATTTTTCGACATTATAAACCGGAATAATGACCGAGACTTTAGGCATACTGCAAACCACCGCTTGAAATTAACAAAAAGTACTCCTCTGAGGCATATACTGTGGTATATATGATATCCGTTTTTAAATCAACTGTTTTTTTAGCAAATAAGCACAAACCATCGCCGGCAAAAAACGCTTAAAAAAAAACGCGGTACCGATTTTCGTACCGCGTCTTAAAATCAAGTTATATCCGACTCAAAAAGCCTTCCCGACACAGCTCGGCAAACACCGGCTCATGAAGATGAAACATCTTAATCAGCGCGCTCGGCGGCAACAAATTTTGTAAATTTTGCAGTTTATCCGTGCCGTTCTTGCGCGTTTTGACCACCGCACTCGGTAACGCACTGCGACCGATACAGGAAGATAAATACACAAAACATTCATCATTGTCTGCCAAATGTTCAACCGCCAATTTGCGGGCATACATATTCAGCGTTAAATCCGCTTTGGTGCCATCCTTTGTCCATGGTGAACCGCCGCCGATCGGACACGCCGTCGAATAAAAATCACACGCCAATTTACGTCCGGTGATGCCGCGATCGGCAACCGAAGAATGCATCGTGTAGTTGCCGGTACCATTCACGATAATGTTTTTCGGCGTCTCACCCAGTGTTTCAACAATAAAAGCCTTCAAATCCGTCGACTTCAACATCGGAACGGCCGCAATGGCGGTTTCGATTTTCCCGTCTTCGCCGAGCGTAATTTGTGTTTTAATATCCAAGCCAAAAACGGTTGATTTTTTCGCCTTTTCATACAGTGCTCTATTGAGTTTTCGCGCCAGAAACAACTCGCGGTTAATCAACCCTTCGCCTTGACAGGCATAGCCGACAAAAACGCCCTGATCGCCCCAGCCGTCAGCCATCACCCCTTGGTTGATTTCCGCTGATTGCTGTCCGATAAGGTTAATCACTTTGATTTTTTGCGGCTCTATGGCGCACGCACCCCAAATTCCGGCGTATTCCTCGGTATAACCGATTTTCGCCAACGCCGCCAACACATATTCGCGTAAATGCGCCAACGAAACATCACCGGTAATTTCGCCTCCCAACACCACCGTATTGTCTTTGAGCATCACCTCAACGGCATATTTCACCGCCGGATCCTGCTCAATCATCCGATCTAAAATGTAACTGGTAATATAATCCGAAGTTTTATCCGGGTGTCCCAAAGACACCGCTTCTGCAGTTTTTTGCATTATTTTTCTCCTTTTTTAGTCCTCTGTTGCGGGACAAGTCAGGTTAAATCCACATTATTGAGCCGTTTATAAAATCGGCTCCGGAACTATATTCAACCTTTTTAGAGGACTGTCAAGAAAAAATCGGCGATTGACACCTTATTCGTTCCCCATTGAGTGCAGCAACGATAAAGCATCATCGTGCGTTTTCCCCGCATCATCGGCTTCTTTGATCTTTTTCTGCAAGGTTCTGGCGTTATCCACTTCGCTTTGCAGAACGGATGCATTTTGTCCCGACACTTTTTCGCCGTTCAAAAACAACGCCGGTACGCTTTTAATCTGAAATTCTTTCAGCACGCGCACCATTTCTCTCATCTGCTTATCAAATTTTCGCGATTTGATATCGGCATAATATTGCTTCATATCAAGCCCGACATTCTGTGCCGCCGCATCAATACTCTTTCTGTTCAAACGCTGTGTTTTAACCAAAAGCTCCTCGTACATTTCAAGCGTTTTACCCTGCTCGGCGGCGGCAAAAAACGCCCGAGAAGCATATTCCGAAAAAGGTCCGACAATTGATAACGGCACCAATACAACTCTGAGATCCGCATTGTTCCGAATAACCGACAAAACATTGGAAGCGATTTTTTTACAATAAATGCAGGAAAAGTCATAAAATTCTACCAACACAACTTTTCCGACCTGATTACCGGCAAGTACGCCGACGGTTTCACCGTCATCCATAACCAATCCCTGCTTCAAGCTGCTCTTGCGTTCCTCTTCCGAAGCAACCGTATAATCCGCTTGCTCATACGATCCCACATTCAGTAATTCCAGATTCTTTTCAAATTGACCTCTGAACATTTCATCGTTCATCAACGCTTGCAAAAAATATGCCAGAACAATTATAAACATTAAAGAACGAAGTATTTTCATATAGTTACATCCTTATATTCATTTTTTACATGAAGTTGCGTCGAGCCTCATAAATCGAATCTTTGTGGCGGCTACGGCTTCAAAAATTTGTTATTTTTCGGAAAACCGAACGGCACCAACTTACCGACTTGCGCCCGATGACCGAGCCACGTCAGCAATTCTTTTTCCGTGCTGATCCCGCCGGCACGGTTATAGGAGAAGCCCTCTTCGCCCTTAAATATCTGAATATCGGCAATATTGCCGTCCTTATATTTCTGCAGCAACACACCGTGTCCGCGTGCCATGGTCGGAATTTCCTCTGCTTTAAACACCAACAGTTTGCGATTTTCCCCGACAATCGCCACATAATCACCGCACACCGGCAGACAGAACTTCATGTTTTCATCATCGGCCACATTCATAATTTTACGACCGTTACGCGTCTGCGCCAAAATATGATTCTCATCAACAATAAAACCGTACCCCTTATCGGAAGCAATCAGATATTTTTCACCGGCCGTATAAACAAACATCGCCACAACCTCGTCATTGTTGGCCAAATCAATCATTAAACGGACCGGCTGACCGAAACCGCGACCGCTCGGGATATCACTGGCGGCGATATTAAAGAACTTGCCTTTATTATCCAGCAACACAATTTTATCGGTTGTTTGAGCATGAAGCGCAAACGCCAACGCATCGTCATCCTTAAACTTAAAGTTCTCGGACAAATCGGTGTGTCCCTTGATACAACGCACCCAACCTTTTTGCGATAAAATAACGGTAATCGGCTCTTTTTCAATCAGGGCATCAATCGGAATATCAACATCTTCCGGTGCCTCGGCAAACTCCGTCCGCCGACGACCGAGCGCAGTTTTCTTGCTGTATTTTTCTTTGGTCTTTTTAATTTCTTCGGCAATGGCTGCCCAACGGCGTCCTTCATCGGCGGCCAAAATCTCCAATTCCGCCTTTTCTGCCAACAAATCGCGGTGTTCGTCTCTGATTTGCGCCTCGTCCAGTTTACGCAGGTTGCGCAATTTCATGTTCAAAATAGCCTCGGCCTGATTATCCGTCAGCTTAAATTTCTGCATCAACATCGCTTTCGGCTCGTCTTCCTGACGAATAATGCGAATAACCTCATCCAAATTCAAGTAGGCAACCAAATAGCCTTCCAAAATTTCCAGTCGGGCATTGATTTTTCCCAACCGATATTTCACTTTGCGCAACAAAACAACGTTGCGATGCAGCAAATATTCGTGCAACACTTCCTTAATGCTCATCACCCGCGGCACACCGTCGGAATCAAGCACATTCATGTTCATATTGAACTTGGCTTCCATATCGGTCTGGCGGAACAGCTGTTCCATCAGCAAAGCGGCATCAATCGTGCGGTTTTTCGGCTCTAACACAATACGCACGTCTTGCGCCGACTCATCGCGAATATCCGCTAAGAAAGGCAATTTTTTATTGAGCAAAAGCTCGGCAATTTTTTCAATCAGTTTGGATTTGATAACCTGATACGGAATTTCCGTCACCACAATCTGATACTGCCCGCGTCCCAAATCTTCCACGTTCCATTTGGCACGTACTCTGAAATTTCCCTTACCCTGTTTATAGTTATTCAAAATGGTGTCAAACGAGTCAATAATCACCCCGCCGGTCGGAAAATCCGGTCCTTTAATCCGCCGAACCAACGGCTCGTCATCGCATTGCGGATTTTCAATCAAATACAACAATGCATCGCTTAACTCGCTCAAATTATGCGGCGGAATATTGGTTGCCATACCGACGGCAATACCCATGGAACCGTTGCACAGCAAATTCGGCACCATCGCCGGCATCACCACCGGTTCGGAATCTTCGCCGTCATAGGTGTCGGCAAACGCCACGGCATCATCATTCAAGCCGTCCATCAAATCCATGGCAAATTCGGTCAGCCGGGCTTCCGTATAACGCATTGCCGCGGCGCCGTCACCATCAATATTACCGAAGTTGCCCTGCCCGTCCACCAACGGATAACGCACCGAAAAATCTTGTGCCAAACGCACCATCGCGCCATACACCGCACTATCGCCGTGCGGGTGATATTTACCGATCACATCGCCAACCACACGCGCACATTTTTTATAGCCGTTTTTCGGATCCAAATGCAACTGCCGCATAGCATACATCAAACGGCGATGCACCGGTTTCAAACCGTCACGCACATCCGGCAACGAACGCGAAACAATGGTGGACATGGCATACGACAAATAGCGCTTGCTCAGCTCTTCGCCGAACTGCACATCTTTAATTTTTTGACTGACTTCCACCATTTATTCCACCTACAACTTTATTTTCATCATATTCAATAAACTGGCGCGATTTTGCGGCAACTGCAAATTATGCGGCTGCAAAAAATGACGTTTTAAAAAATCGCCGGTCATTGTCAGCACATTGGCAATTTCCTGCTCGCGCGGAGCATAATTATGTTCTGCAATATATTTCGGATAGGCGTATAATTTATCTTTGTAAGGCTCGCCCACACTGGCGCATACGGCACGTCCGGTCTTCGGCGAAACATAGCGCAAATCGTGTCTGGTGCCGGTGACGGCACAGCGACCGATATCCAAGCCGATTCCTAAAAAATCCAGCAAATAAAATTCGAAAAACGAATAATACGCCAACCAGTTTTTATCGTGTATATGCGTAAAAAAGCCGTCTATAGCCGCATACAAATCACCCAAATCGTCATTTTCGGCCACACAGGCATCAACCAATCGGCTCATAGAAAGCAACGCGTCGGTCTTTTCTTCACTCTGCATAAAATCGGTAATATGCGAAGAAACCAGTTCCACTCCCTTGAAACTCATCATATTTTCGGCAACCCGCGCATATGCGTTAAACGAAACCCGATTGCCGAGCTGATAAATGCCGAGATTACGTTTGCTGAAAGCACCTTGCACATAACCGACCACTTTGCCGTGCTCCGGACAAATCAACGTCACAATCGCCGACTTTTCGCCGTGACTGCGTGTTTTCATGATATATCCTTCGCCGCTGAACTGCATTCTTCTCCCGCTTAAAATGATGCCTGATTATACGCTTATTTGATTAACTTTTTGTTAAGTGCATCAAAGGCCATCAGCTCGCTGATTACACGTTCCATATCGGCAAGCGCGATTGAATTCGGACCGTCGGATAAAGCCTTATCCGGATTTTCATGTGTTTCGATAAACACACCGGCAACGCCGACCGCCACAGCAGCACGAGCCAACACCGGTGCAAATTCGCGCTGACCGCCGGTGGTGCCGCCCAAACCGCCCGGTTGCTGAACCGAATGCGTGGCATCAAAAATCAACGGATAACCCGTATCTTGAGCCATCTGCGGGAACGCACGCATATCGGTTACCAACGTATTATAACCGAAACTGGTGCCGCGCTCGGTAATGCAAATTTGTGTATTGCCGGAATCTTCAACCTTTTTTACAATGTTTTTAACGTCCCACGGCGCTAAGAACTGACCTTTTTTAATGTTGACAACCTTACCGGTTTTGGCCGCTGCCACCACCAAATCCGTCTGGCGACATAAAAATGCCGGAATTTGCAACACGTCAACATATTTAGCAACTTCGGCACATTGAGCACATTCATGGATATCGGTTAAAAGCGGCAAATCCGGATATAAGCGGCGGATTTCGGCAAAAGTCCGCATTCCTTCTTCCAGC
>JAGCYN010000008.1 GCA_017960745.1 Alphaproteobacteria bacterium
AAAAACAAACAATGGGGATTTCCGGTGAATCCGCTCAATAAAGTATGCGGTTCAATTGCGGAAATCGAACAGAATTTTGCCCGTATGATGGAAGAACGTTCCGCGTTGCCGTATGATATCGACGGCGTGGTTTATAAGGTAAATGATATTGCGTTGCAGGAACGTTTGGGCTTTTTGACGCGCACCCCGCGTTGGGCAATTGCCCATAAATTTCCGGCCGAACAGGCCTTGAGCCGCATTAAAAATATCCGCATTCAAGTCGGACGTACCGGCGCCTTAACACCGGTGGCGGATTTGGAACCGGTCAATGTCGGCGGCGTGATGGTGTCGCATGCCACCTTGCATAATGAAGATGAAATCAAACGCAAAGATTTCCGCATCGGTGATACGGTGGTGGTACAACGCGCCGGCGATGTGATTCCGCAACTGGTGGAAGTAAAATTGGAAAAACGTCCGACCGATTCTGAGCCTTTTGTGTTTCCGACCGTGTGTCCGGAATGCGGGGCGCATGCCATTCGCGAGGAAGACGAGGCGATTCGCCGTTGTACCGGCGGTTTAACTTGTCCGGCACAAGCCAAAGAACGTCTGAAACACTTTGTTTCTAAAGATGCTTTCGATATTGTCGGCTTGGGCGATAAGGTGGTGGAAGAATTTTATGATGCCGGATTTTTGCGTACGCCGGTAGATATTTTTACGCTGGAAGAGCGCAACGACGGCGATGCCGGTGATTTGTTCAACCCGCATCCGGACGAGGGTTTGCATCTGGAAAAACGCGACGGGTGGGGCGCGTTGTCGGTCAAAAATTTGTTTGCCGCGATTCGGGACAGACGGCAAATTTCTCTGCCACGGTTTATTTATGCACTGGGTATTCCGCAGGTGGGCAGTGCAACGGCGTTGCTGTTGGCGAAAAATTACGGCACGCTAGATCAGTTGCAAAATGATATGTGCGCCAAAGAAACGGCAAAATTGGTGTCGATTGACGGTATCGGCGGCGAAATGGCCAAGGATATTGTCGAGTTCTTCGGCGAACAGCACAACATTGACGTGATTAAAAATCTGCGCCGCTATGTTGCGGTTGAAGATTATGTTAACGAAGAAAATCTCGATTCGCCGATTAGCGGCAAAACAGTGGTCTTTACCGGCATACTCGAAAACTTAACTCGCGCCGAGGCAAAAGCATTGGCACAAAAATTCGGCGCCAAAGTGGCAGGCTCGGTGTCATCGCATACCGATTATGTGATTGTCGGAGCCGATGCCGGTTCCAAAGCCAAAAAAGCCGCTGAACTCGGGATTAAAGTTTTAAGCGAACAGGAATTTTTGGACTTAATACAATGAAACACAAACACGGCGATGAGGTTGACGGTTGGCTGATTATTGATAAACCGCAAGGAATGGGTTCGACACAGGTTGTCGGCAAAACCCGCTACTTGTTGCAGGCTAAAAAGAACGGACACACCGGCACATTGGATCCTTTTGCCACCGGTGTTTTGCCGATTGCGTTCGGTGAGGCAACCAAGTTGGTGCCGTTCGTTACCGACGGTAAAAAAGAATACGAATTTACGCTCAAATGGGGCGAAAAAACCGATACCGGCGATACCGAAGGCGAAGTAATTGCCCGCTGTGATAAAGTACCCAACCATGATGAAATTATCGCTGCTTTGCCGCACTTTATCGGCAAAATTACGCAAGTGCCGCCGGTTTATTCGGCCATTAAAATTAACGGTCAGCCGGCCTATAAATTGGCGCGCAAAGGTGAAAATGTCGAAATCAAACCGCGCGAAGTGGAAATTTATGCGTTGGAACTTTTAGAAGAAATGCCCGATTCGGCGCGCTTCCGCGTGGAATGTTCCAAAGGGACATATATCCGAACGTTAGGTAAAGATATTGCCGAATATCTCGGCACATTGGGCTATTTAACCGCCCTTCGGCGCACCAAATGCGGAAATTTTGACCTGAAATCAAAAATTTTACTGGATTCTTTAGAAAAAATAGAGTATGTAGAAAATCGTCGCCAATTACTTTTGCCGTTGGAGACGTCTCTGCGCGACATCGCGGAGATTGCCGTAACGGCGGAAGATGCAAAAAAGTTAAGCATGGGACAAGGCATATCGCCAAAGAATTACAGCGTTTCGGCGCAGGAAAATTTAGCGGCCGCCGAGTTTGATGATTGCTTGATTGCGTTGGTGCAAATCGGAGAAAAGAAAATTTCACCGATTCGTGTATTTAACCAATTTAAGAAAGGTAATAAAGATGTCGATCAGTAATGAAGTTAAAAAGGAAATTGTCGAAAAGTTCGGCGCTTCCGCAAACGATACCGGTTGTCCGGAAGTTCAAATTGCAATCTGGACTTACAGAATCAATGCTTTGATTGAACACTTCAATGTTCATAAGAAGGATTTACACTCCCGCTTGGGTTTGATGAAGATGGTCAGCCGCCGTCGTCACTTGCTGGATCACTTGAAAAAGACCAGCGAAGAAAGATATCAGGCTATCATTAAAAAGTTAGATTTGCGTAAGTAATCTTACAAAAAAATCACGGGGTTGTCGGGATGGCTCGACAGCCCCGCAAAAATCCTGACGCCTGATCTGGTGAGGAAAAGATGAATAGATATAGAAAGGAAAGAATATATGATAGATTTTAAAGTATGCCGCAAAGAGATGGAATGGGGCGGTCGTCAATTAGTTTTAGAAACAGGTAAAATTGCCAGACAGGCAACAGGTGCGGTTGTGGCAACGTATGGGGAAACAGTGGTTGTTGCAACGGTGGTTGCCGCAAAAGAGGTAAAGGCAGATCAGGATTTCTTTCCTTTGACTGTGAATTATCAGGAAAAATATTATGCAACCGGTAAAATTCCGGGTGGTTTTGTAAAAAGAGAGGGCAAACCTTCCGAACGCGAAGTTTTGATTTCTCGTTTGATTGACAGACCGATTCGCCCGTTGTTTCCGGATGCTTTCAAAAATGAAGTACAAATCATCTGCACGGTTATTTCACATGACCAAAAGAATGATTCGGATGTGGTTTCCATGGTTGCCGCTTCGGCAGCTTTAGCAATTTCGGGCATTCCGTTCTTAGGCCCGATCGGTGCGGCAAAAGTCGGTTATAAAGACGGCGCATACATTTTGAATCCGAGCATTGAAGAGCAGGCAACTTCCGAGTTGGAATTGACGGTTGCCGGTACCAGCGAAGGCGTGTTGATGGTTGAATCCGAAGCGCAGGAACTTTCCGAAGACACCATGCTCGGTGCCGTTATGTTCGGTTTTGAAAGCTTCCAGCCGGTTATCAAGATGATTCAGGAAATGGCTGCGGAAGCCGGTAAAGAAAAATGGGAAGTACCGACATTTCCGCAAGAATATGAAGATTTAAGCAAGCGCATTATGCAAAACTACGGCGACAGATATAACGCCGCTTTCGGTATTACCGATAAGCTCGAGCGCGGCACGGTTTTGGGCCAGTTGGCTGAAGAAGTCAAGGCTTCGATTGATCCGGAAAATGAAGTTGAAAACGCTTATGTTGCCGACGCCATTGAAAATGTGATGCATCACACCATGCGCGAAAAAGTTTTGACCACCGGTCATCGTATTGACGGTCGTGACACCAAGACGGTTCGTCCGATTCAATGCGAAGTCGGCTTCTTACCGGAAGCTCACGGTTCGGCTTTGTTTACCCGCGGTGAAACGCAGGCGATGGTTGTGACCACTTTGGGTACGCCGGATGACGCACAAATTGTTGACGGTTTGCTCAATGAATATAAGCAAGACTTTATGCTTTATTACAACTTCCCGCCGTTCTCGGTCGGTGAATGTGGTCGTTTGGGAACACCGGGACGTCGTGAAATCGGTCACGGTAAATTAGCATGGCGCGCCATTCATCCGATGTTGCCGCAAGATAAGGAAGTATTCCCATACACCTTGCGCGTGGTTTCCGATATTATGGAATCCAACGGTTCGTCTTCAATGGCAACGGTTTGCGGCACCTGCTTATCGTTGATGGATGCCGGTGTGCCGATGAAAAAGCCGGTTGCCGGTATTGCCATGGGCTTAATTAAAGAAGATGACGGCCGTGTTGCTATTTTGACCGATATTTTGGGCGATGAAGATCACCTTGGCGATATGGATTTCAAAGTTGCCGGTACCAAAGACGGCGTAACCGCTTTGCAAATGGATATTAAAATTACCTCCATTACCAAAGAAATTATGCAAAACGCATTGGCTCAGGCACATGAAGGCCGTATTCACATTTTAGGCGAGATGGCTAAGGCCATTGCCGCGCCGCGTCCGGAAATTTCGCCGAAAGCACCGCGTATTCACACCATGCAGATTCCGACCGATAAGATTCGTGAAGTCATCGGTACCGGCGGCAAGGTGATTCGTGAAATTATCGAAAAAACCAACACCAAAATTGATATTACCGATGACGGTGTGGTAACTATTGCTTCCAACAACAATGAAAATTGCCAGAAGGCCATTGAAATCATCACCGGCATTGTGGCGGTTCCGGAAGAAGGTAAGATTTATCACGGCGTGATTACCAAAATTATGGACTTTGGTGCGTTTGTTCGTTTCTTAGGACAAACCGAAGGTTTGGTTCATATTTCCGAAGTTAAAAACGAGCGCATTGCTTCTGTTTCCGACTTCTATAAAGAAGGCGATGAAATGTGGGTGAAGTGCCTCGGTACGGATAACCGCGGCAAAATTAAGCTGTCGGCAAAACGTGTTAATCAGGAAACCGGTGAAGATTTGGAAAATAAATAATTTTCCGTTTGACTTAACAAAAGCCCTCGACTTTTCGTCGGGGGCTTTTTTATTGACAACATCAGCGACTGTGCTATAATTTCCCAGCTTTACTTGATTATTAACTCTTTAATATGATTATGGATGAACAAAAGTTTTAAGATTTAAGATAACGGCGGATCAAATTTTTCGCGTTGTTTGAGCCGACTTTCGGCAGGATTGAATTTTCTTTATTATAAATACTCTAAAACTTTCACTATTATGGACAAGACTAAATTTAAGTATCTTTCTCAGGGCGGAATTACCAAGAGGGACGCGCTGGAGTACATTGCGTGGCTTGCTGATAACGGCGATGTGCCGGAAGCACCGCAGGCATTCATGTTTGAACATTGGATCGAAACACCGTTGCCGGTTGTTTATCTCGGGCACAACCATTCGATTGTGGAGTTACCTTTTCTGGATTTGCAGCACAAGGATGCAGTGTACGGTATTTCTGTTGACGGCGTGTTGTTCAGCAAGAACGACGTTTGCATCAGCAACGAAAACGGCGCCACATGGCAGGATGTTCAAGAGTACATACGTCAGCAAAATCTGCAATTGTTCGGCGCGGCAAACTTCGGCAGACCAAAGATTCGCGTGCCGTTCTTAAACGAAATGCAAAAGGTGTTACCTTTGAGAATGATGTTCAATGCGACAGTCAATATCTTCAGAGATCACAAACTGTCGGCGGATAATTGGGGTGTGATGCAATATGCCACGGCCAGTATAACCGGTCAGGATAAATGCTTGTATGTTGTAGATGTGCGCACCGGTCAAATATCAAAGCAAACCGGCACACCGCGGTACTACCACGTTCGCCCGATTGTCGGTGGCGGCGTTATGACCAAGAGTATGCCCATGTCATCAGACGGCAAACTGAATTGGGATCAATTTACCGAGGAAACCTACAATCATCTGTTCTGAAACAACCCATGTGAAAAAAAGCGCCATTCTGTAAAGAACGGCGTTTTTTTTGTTGGCAACATTAATTTTTGACAGGTCCGCTTTTGGCATATTGAATAAGCAAATTCGGTATTTCTTTTTCAATATTGACGCTGTTTTCTTTGGACATCTGTTGTCGCAGTGTTTCAACTTCCGGATGATCCGGGAAATCAATCGTACCGCGGATAATGCCGTCTTTATCTTTTACTTTGCTGTATTTGGCAACATCCTGACTCAACTGTTCCACCAGTTTTTTATCAAGACGGGCGTGTTGCAGCATATCAATAATTTCATTGCTGTCATAGCGACATGCCAAAACAGTCGATTCTTTGTTATTGGTCACAGAATAAAAACCGTCGGCTTCCAACTTATCATGGACTTCCGAACCGAAGACCAAACAATGGTTACCGATGTTGTTGGCAAATTGTTGCGCTTTATCGGCCAACCCTGATAATCTTTCATCGGAAAGCGTTTTCAGGTTTTCGCCTTTTTGCAATTCTTCCGGATGAACAATTAAGTAGAAATCAATGGTTGATGCAATCGGGCGATGATGATGAACGGTTGCCGTCATGCTTTCAAATTGTTCTTTTTTCATAGCGCTGACTTCTTTCCATGAAGTCGCATTTTCATCAATGGTGGAAATATGCAAAACATTATTGGCGCCTTCTTCCTGCATCTCCTGAATATAGCTCTTAAACGATTTTTGCACAAAAGAAGCCACATCAAAACCATGTTTGGAAGTGCGTTTTTTTCTATCCATGGCGGCGCATAAGGATTTGATATACAGCTCGCGACTTTTTTCTGCAAAGTTAGCTTGACGTGTCTGTTCCAATTCTTTTTCCGATAATTTTTCAGGGTTTTTAACGTTCAGAATTCTGTTCAGCGCCTCTTCCGTGTTGTCCGGATAAACCCGAGCCACCTCAATTTTAAGTTTCGTATAGTCAGTTAAATTAGAGGTCATGCTGGATAGGTATTGATTTTGGCCGCTATGTAAAAAGATGCCCATCAGTTTCAAAAACTGTTCTTTGCTGGCCGGTTTTACCTTGACGGCATTGTCCGGAAAATCTTTATTATACTGCGCCGCGGACGATTCGCTGAAATAAGCGCGAACTCTTTTATTCGCCTTTTGCTTCGGCGTCAGATTTTTGTTTTTTTCTGCCGGCGTATTTCCCTCTGTTTTCGGGAATTTATTCTGATAAGTGACGTCAATTCTGCCGGCAATTCTTTCAATAACACCGGCCAAGGCGTCCAATTTATGCGAGTCCGAAGCTTTATAAACCATCCAATCGGCAACCAGACGGCTGACAATATTCTTTTTCAGTTGTTGCAATTTGCTTGAAACAGTGGAGAGTTTTTCCTGATTGCCGTCAAAGTTTCCGGTTGCAACGCTATGCGCCAAATCTTCGGTGGTATAAGCTGATTTTCGATTTTGGGTGGTATCTAAAACAATAGCGTTAATTTCTTCAAGCGTTTTAGTCATGCTGACATTGGCGGCGTTTCCTTCGCTCACCATTTTGACATCATCGCCGCTGACAAAAGCCATTTCTTGGTGCTTTTGCAAAAATTCCTGTGCCATTTTACGCTGTTCGTCAATATTTTCGGTCAACACCAAATCCATCAGCTCCGGAAATTGTTCGACCACGGCTTCGGCTTCTGCGGAAGCGCCTTTTCCCATAGCCGCCGTGGCAAAAGAAATCACAGCATCGTTGATTTTGTTGTTTTCGGTGTCTTTCATCTGCCCGCCCAAAGCTTGCAACCGTTCGGCAGACTGATAGAGCATGGTCAACGCATAGATTCTTGTTTCCAGCGGTTTATTTTTCAGCGATGAAAAAGGGATAGTGTGATTCTCAGCCATTTTAATTTCCTTTCTGATAATAATTTATCACGAAGATTATTTTTTGTCAATATTTATAGCCGATTATAGCCCTGAAAACGTTAATAATGAATAAAATACGAAAAAAATATTTGACTTTTTGTCATTTTTGGCATATATCTGAGATGAGAGTTTGAAGTAATTGTTATACTATTTAATAACAGATGCCTTATGGAAATTAAGACAACGCTAGCCTTTCTGCGGAACGTTCACCGGATTCCGCGAAAGCAAAAGTTGGCATGGGCGCTTATTCCTGTTTACGGGACTGCCGAATACACCCTGGGGGTTTATCTCTACGGTGCGGACAAGGTTC
>JAGCYN010000067.1 GCA_017960745.1 Alphaproteobacteria bacterium
CTCTCGGTTGGTTCACGAAGACGGCAAGCTCCCGCCTTCCTCGCCGTGGGACGACCCGTTGATTGTACGCCCGCCCAGCGCACCCATTCTTGCCGATTCTTGTGCCAAATGGGTTAATTCGGATCGTGATTTGCCGATTTTGCTGAACCAATGGGCTAACTTGGTGCGTTGGGTAATGCGTCCGCGTCTGTTTTTGCGCACCCGCGAATTCTTTTGGCAGGAAGGACACACCGTCCTCGCTACCCATAAAGAAGCGGAAGCCGAAACCGTTAAAATGCTGGAAGTGTATCGCGACTTTGCCGAAAACGCTTTGGCGATGCCGGTTATTGTCGGTC
This sequence comes from Alphaproteobacteria bacterium, assembly GCA_017960745.1. GTDB lineage: Bacteria > Pseudomonadota > Alphaproteobacteria > RF32 > CAG-239 > RUG410. Next base: position 336 of record JAGCYN010000067.1, read on the forward strand.
GCAAACCGGAATACGATAAATTCCCGGGCGCTTTAGACACTTATTGCATTGAAGCCATGATGCAGGACGGCAAAGCTCTGCAAGCCGGCACCTCGCACTTCTTGGGGCAAAATTTTGCCAAGTCGGCTAACATCAAATTCGTCAACCAAAACAACGAGCAAGAATTTGCCTACACCACTTCTTGGGGTGTGTCCACCCGCTTAATCGGCGGCACCATTATGTGCCACGCCGATGATGACGGTATGGTTGTACCGCCGCTGGTGGCGCCGTATCAGGTGATTTTTGTGCCGCTGATTAAAAAGCCGGAAGACGAAGAAAAAGTGATGGCTTACATTAAAGACATTCAAAATCGCCTCAAAGCGCAAACCGCATTCGGCGAAAAATTGCGCATCAAGGTGGATACCCGCAACAAATCAAGCGTTGATAAAGTTTGGGAATGGGTCAGAAAAGGGGCGCCGATTGTTTGCGAGATTGGCCCGCGCGATATTGAAAAAGGCGGCTTGATGGCTAAAGAGCGCATTTTCATCGGTCAACCGGAAGGCAAAAAATTATTGTCGGTTGATGAATTTGTCGCCAATGTCGGCAAACGTTTGGAAGGATTGCAGGCTGAAATGTTTAAGCGCGCCAAACAGCGTTTGGATATGAATGTCCGCACCGACATCACCACACCGGAACAATTTGCCGCTTATTTTGCCAACGCCAACGAGTGGATTGAAGACGGCAAAGCCGGCAAGGTTGCATTCGTCCGCGGTAAATGGTGCGGCGATGCGGCAACGGAAGAAATCTTGAAAGCGATGAAAATCACCATTCGTTGCGTTCCGTTTGACCAGAGCGGCACCACCGGAAAATGCTTATTAACCGGCAAAGATGCCACCATGGACGTTATTTACGCCCGCAGCTATTAACCTCAAAAAAGGAAGAATGTTTCGGCATTCTTCCTTTTTTTTATAATCGGAGCAATCATCATGCGCTATATTTTCACAACAATGCTGTTTTTATTTATTCCGCTGCTTTCACAAGCGCAGGAACTGCCGAATTTCGGTTCTGATGTGACTGTTGTCAAAAGTTTCGGCAGAGGTAACGCCACCTGTTTTTTGTACCCGAATAACAACTATAAATGCGCTTGCTCCCAACTGCGCAGCGGCAAAAAAGAAATTTGGTCCAATGTGCCGATGGAAAAAATGAACGGTCAACTCAGCACCGGCAGTGTTTATGTTTATGCCAAGCGCTGTGCTGACAATTCCAAAGCGGTTCGACACAACATCGACTAATCAATTGAAAACCAATGCAAGAAATGCAGACTTTTGCTTGTCAGCAACAACTGTCGTTTATACCCGTAACAATATGAAGTCTGAAATTCAATATGATTATCCCGCAATTTATCCACGATTAGCTGTGCAGTATTTTGTTCGCCCTGTCGCTCGACATCATCTAATATAATAACAAAATCATCATTCAGATGTTGCGGTATTAAATCCAATACATTGGTACGCGGATACGTACGTTCATACCCGAATGGTCCGTCGATGATAATTAAGTCAAATTTTTTACCAGTCGTTACATCGTCTAAGGTCGCATACTTATCACTATCCACACCGTTCAACTCAAATCGGATAATATCTTTTTGGTGAATAACCGTGTGACCATTCATCGGTAGCTGTTTGCTAAACGTAGCAATCCATTCATTATCATGTTCCACAATATCCAAAAAGGCTTTTTTATTTTGATGAGTGACATAACGCGTTGTCATTCTGCTCGTCTGTCCGAGGCCAAACTCTAAAATCTGTTGCGGTTGTATCGTTTCCAGGACCTTAAATAAAATAAACATAAAGGAATAATTTGCCGCACCACCGACCAATGTAAACGATGTATTTTCCAACCATTCAGCGGCAGCCGTAGTATCTCGGAACAATGTTGCATAGTAGTTTTCTTTCGCATAGGCGGTCATCTTTTGCAAAAGTTCATCTTGTGCAGAAAGATGCTCTTCCAATTTAGAAAGTTGTATCCATACGCTGTGTTCATGACAACGCATTTGATTTTGCAATTCTTCCAATTTACGTTTTTGTATCAAACGCTGTACTCTGAACTTCAGTTTAATACCGCAAATTGTAATGACTTTGTGAATACCGACATTTTTTGCCGAAAATATCTTGTTTAACATCGTTTTTATCCTATCTGAAAAGGGTATATCGGGGGCAATAATCAAATCGGCATAGCGGCGATACAATTCGCTTAAAAACCCCATATCTTCCAACCACGGCTTTTCCTTACCGCCCAAATGCAAAATCACACAATCACGATACAAAGCCTCATCATCGGCATACTTCGTCAAATCTTCTTCAAACAGTTCTGAAAGTTGTTTTTTATCCATGACCGTCAGATAATAATTCAAGAAATTGTATCGGTATGACAAATACCGAACCTGATGTCCGATAACGCCGTTAAAAGCATCCTGATCCATAAAATCCTGTTCTTTTTCGGTACGGAAATCTATAAGTTTCTGACAAATATCATCTTCACGAAACTTTTGCAAATTCAACAGCAAAACACCGGAATTGAAATAATATTTGTTGGCAATTCCCAAAGACTGCATATATTCGCGTCCCAAAACCGACAATGTATCGCGCACCACACCGGCATAGCTTGTGCCGATATCCGTTGCATAAAGTGCTGACAAATCCCCCTGCACCAACACATCCGAATCAATATACAAAATTTTATCCAGCTGCGGAAAAATCTGCGGCAGAAAAAATTTAAGCAAAGCCGCATGGCTGACGTGCCGATGTTGCATCAAGGTCATATATTGCGCAATTAAATCTTCTCGATTGACAATTTGAATATAAAAGTCGTGCCGTTGCAAACTTTGCAATTTTGCCACGTCTTCTGCGGTTAAATTTGTGGTAACAATATAAACATGATACACAACATTTTCGGCTTTGTGAAAAAGCATGGACTTGACGGCCACAATTGTCGGCATAACATAGTTGCTATCAGTAATCAGGGCAATGTGTGCTGTTTTCTTTCGCCATAGCATCAGATACGCCTCGTCCTTTCAAATATCAACATAGACGATATGAAAAATCTTTCAACATTATTTTGTTTTTTTATTCAATAACTTCTGAATTTGAGCACTATTCTTTAATACCCAATTTTTCTTCAATTCGCCAAAGTCGTGTTTCAATAATGTTTAACTTGCGAATAATCTCAATCTCCGGATATTTTTTACGGCGAAAGCCCAAGAAATAAGTGATTTGTTGGCGACAATCCTCTATCACATTATAGTATGTTATTTTCTTGTGAATCTTTTGATACCACTTCAAATCCGGCTCAAAAATATCGCCGTAGCGTCTTTTCTTCAGCTTTTTTATGAAGTTGCCACGCTTTTTCATCTTTTTTGAAAACTTCGCCGCATATTCGCTGGCCGTGGTTAAAACTTTAGATTTTGAACGCTGAGGCGTATGACAGAGAGCTAAATTAAAATAACTTCTAAATATCTCCAAGAAAAGCTTTTCATGCTTTTTCAGATATCCGTTCTGCAACCAAAAATCAAAAATATGGTCAACAATATGCAAATGGTCAATAGCCTTATCGGTACCACTGAAAGTTTCAGACATAATTGATGTTCCGCTACGCCGATAATTGTAAAAATATTTATCCAGAAAATAGCAGGTGGAAGCGCAGGAAATGTACTTAAAATAAAACTCCGCATCTTCGTAATAAAATCCGTTCGGAAAGCGGAGCTGATTTTGCGTGATAATCGCTTTTTTATAAATTTTATTGCACGGCGAAACATCCGAATTTAAAACCACTTTATACGACAGCGGCGTAACACCCTGATATTTGATGCTGTAATAATTGTTATCGGAGGCACGATATTCCATATTGCCATCGCCCACTACCCGAACACCGAAATGCACAAAATCAGCTTCATTGATGTGTTGCATGGCTTCTTCATAAGCTGTCGGCTCCATAAAATCATCGCCATCCACAAAAGCGAAATATTCGCCTGAAGCCGCATCCATACCGGCATTCCGCGC
>JAGCYN010000068.1 GCA_017960745.1 Alphaproteobacteria bacterium
CCGGCGCAGACTTGTGTCGGCTTCTCCCGAAAGACTGAGTTGCGGCTTGCCGAGGGCGTCGTGCAAAATTTGAATATCTTTTAAAAACAGACCATCACGGAAACCGGTGCCGAGTGCTTTGGCGAATGCTTCTTTGCCGGCATAATATTTGGCAAGGCATGACGCTTCGGCTTTGTTATCCGTCAATTTTATTTTTTGGATTTCGGCCTGTTCATCCGCGCCGAGAATTCTGTGTTTGAAATGTTGCAGGAAATCTTTTGATTTATTGATCCGTTCAATGTTGACGATATCACATCCCAGTCCGATTATCATGATTTATTCCTTGTTCTGTTGCCGGCGTTTTGCCAGCTTATCCATTGTACTTTTTACTATCCTATAGGAAATTATCCACGATGCAATATAAAAAGGGACGCACCCGATCATCATCGGAAATAAAATCGGTCTCAGAACGCGGATAAAATCGTGAAAGTCTAAGTCTTTTATTGATAGCCATGCAGTTTCAAAAATATATGCAAAGTCAAAGGTTGTATGGTCTTCAATGCCCAGAAAAAAGCGACCGGTGCTTAAAACCGCAATCCAGATAAAAGGAAAAGTCCACGGATTGCCGATTAAAGTGCCGATAGCCGAGGACAGAATGTTGCCGCGGATAATCCATGCGCTCAAAGCGGCCAATACAAGATGGAAGCCGACAAATGGCGTGAACGAAATTGCAACGCCGCAAGCAAAACCGGCGGCAATAGCATAAGGCGTTCCCTGCAATTTTTTCAGGCGAATTAAAGTCTTTTTTGAAAAACGTGAAAGTTCATCACTTATGCTGAGCATTTGATATCCTTATTGGGTGGCGCGCGCCACATAACTGATGAGTTTTTCCGAACGCAACGCCATAATTAAATTGTTCAGATGATCAACGTTGTTGATTTCAATATCGAGCAGAATCTCAAAATAACTCGGTGTGCGATAGGTAATGTTCAAGTTCAAAATATTGGCTTCGGCTTTGGCGGCAATGGTGGCCACGTTAGCCAAAGCGCCCGGTTCATTGCTGAGCATCAATTTCAAACGGGCAACGTGCTTTTCTTCATCGGCATTAATACCCCAATCAATATCGAGCCAGCGTTCCGGTTCGGATTCGTAATTTTTTAACGACGGACAATTGATGGTGTGGACGGTAACGCCTTTACCGGTGGTCACAATACCGACAATGCGGTCACCCGGCAACGGGTGGCAGCAACCGGCAAAATGCACGGCCATACCGTCTATCAGACCGCGAATTTTAAGCGAATCCTTTTTGCGGTTATTTTTCTTGATAGGTAATTTAATGGCGCTGACAACTTTTTCAAGTTTAGATTGGCGATAACCCGGGTGCACCACGCGCAAAACATCCCAGCCCGTAACCAAGCCTTCGCCGACTTTGGCATAAATATCGTCAACGGTTTCGGCCTCAAAATTAGAAAGCACACCGACCAAATCTTTTTCGGAAAATTCCTGATCTTCCGATTTAAATATTTTTTCAACAATTTCTTTACCGAGCGAGATGAATTGTTCGCGTTTGTTGATGCGGACATAGCGGCGAATGGCAGCTTTGGCTTTGCCGGTCACCACAAAACGTTCCCATTCCAGAGAAGGGTGTTGGTTTTTGGATGTTAAAACTTCAATTTGGTCGCCGTTTTGTAAAATCGTTCGCAGCGGTTTGATTTCGCCGTTGATGCGGGCACCGACGCAGGTATCACCAACATTGGAGTGTATGGCATAAGCAAAATCAACCGGTGTCGAACCGATCGGCAGACCGATTAAATCGCCTTTCGGCGTAAAGCAAAACACCTGATCGTTATACATTTCCAATTTGGTGTTTTCCAAAAATTCGTCCGGATTTTGTGCTTGATCCAAAATTTCCAACAACTCGCGAATCCACCGGAAGTTTTTGCCTTCGGTGCGTTGTCCCTGTTTATAAGCCCAATGTGCGGCCACACCTTTTTCGTTTACCTCGTGCATTTCGTAGGTGCGAATCTGCACTTCAATGCGAACATCGAGCGGGCCGATAACGCCGGTATGCAAAGATTGATAGCCGTTCGGCTTTGGGGTTGAAATATAGTCCTTAAACCGGCGAGGCACCATGTGATACTTGCTGTGAATAATGCCGAGCGCCTGATAGCAGTCGGCCACGGTGTCAACGCAAATACGAAAGGCCATGATATCGGAGAGTTGCTCAAACGAGGCATTACGCAGTTGCATTTTGCGCCAAATCGAATAAGGCGATTTTTCGCGACCGGTAATGGTGCAATGGATGCCGTTTTCTTCCATATCTTTTTCAAGTTGCTTAATGATTTTCGGCACCACATCGCTTCCCTGTTCGCGTAAGAAATTCAGACGGGCCACGATGGAATCGTGTGCTTCCTTATAAAGTTCGGCAAAAGCGATTTCATCCATTTCTTCTTTAACTTCGTCCATGCCAATACGTTCGGCCAGCGGAGCGTAAATATCCAAAGTTTCGCGGGCAATACGGGCGCGTTTGTCGGGCGGGCAAAAGTGTAAGGTGCGCATATTGTGCAGTCTGTCGGCAAGTTTAATCAGTAATACCCGAATATCTTCTGACATCGCCAACAACAGTTTGCGGAAATTTTCCGCTTGTTTGCTGGAGCCGGTTTTTTGCTCAATCATGGCCAACTTGGTCAGACCGTCAACCAGCTGCGCCACTTGGTCGCCGAACATTTCACGGATTTCTTCCAGCGTGGTGTCGGTGTCTTCGACGGTATCGTGTAAAAGGGCGGCAATAATTGAGGCACTGTCCAGTTTGTATTTGGTTAAAATACCGGCAACTTCAATCGGGTGTGAATAATAAGGGTCGCCCGATGTGCGCAGCTGCGAACCGTGTTTTTTCAGGGCAAAAACGTAGGCGCGGTTAAGCGCATCCTCATCTGCGTAAGGATCGTATGATTTGACCAATTCAACCAGTTCGTATTGTCTGAGCATGATTATTCCCAACAAAAAAGCAAAACATATCTTGAGTATATAATATGTTTTGCTTTAGTAAAGGTTAATTTGATGAAAATTTAATCTAAATCATCGGTATCATCAAAACCGGCGTCACCGAAATCGGTGTCATCATCCAAGTCAAAATCGGCGGCATCAGCGTCCAAATCAAGGGCATCATCGTCATCATCGCCGTGAATTTGCATAGAATTATTCAAATCTTCATCGGTAATCATATCGCTGGAGAATTGTTCATCAATATCGGCCAATTCTTTTTCCGCGGACAGAATCTCAACTTCTTCTTCTTCAGGTTCTTCAACCTCAACATATTTCTGCAACCCCATCACCAGAGATTTTTGCAAGTCTTCAATGCTTACCCGATTTTCAGAAATTTCCCGTAAAGCCACAACCGAATTTTTATCATTGTCGCGGTCAACGCAAATCGGTGAGCCGGCGCTGATATCTTTGGCGCGCTGCGCGGCAACCAAAACTAAATCATAACGATTCGGGATTTTATCAATACAATCTTCAACAGTAACTCTTGCCATGTTTTTACCTTTTGTTTAAGTTTATCTTGCTAAAAGGTTATACATATTATCTTTAGCAAATGCAACTGTTTTTTTCAAAAAATTACGGCATCAGCAACGGTGTTCCGAGATAATGATTTTTGAATTTCAGTAATTTTTGGAAGATTTGCTCTTTGTACGGTTTTACGACTTTAATATCATTTGGATTTTTCGAGAATAACTGCTCAATGGCTTCCAAAAAATATTTCTGCGTCATGATTTCTTCAGGCGTAAAATCATATTTTTGCAGTTCGCGATAAATGTAACCTTTGCGCAACAGTTTCAAAGTGGTGGCATAGGCGGCGGGAATGGATGCCACGCGATACGCCTTCAAAGTTTTATCGCAGGTATAGGCCCAATCATCAAGACCGAACGCCTGTTCGCCGATAACTTTTTGAAATTCGGCCTGCAAACCGGTCCATTTGATTTTGCGCACAATGGTTTGGCACGGGTTGACAACGGTTTTCAAAAACGAAACGGTGCGATCAACCCCCTGTTTTTCTTCCCAATAGCCGATAAGCGGATCAATCATGATGTTGCGGATTTCATAATCCTTCTGCAAGCGGAACTTCATCAGCCCGTCAAGCGTTGCCACAAAAGCTTTGACATCGGCGCCGGAAAGCGGCGTGTTGACGTCGGCGTAATAGTTGCGGATATCCCAATCATTTTTCTTAGGGGTGGCACCGAGCCAATAATTTTCAACCGGCACACTCTTTTTAACGTTATGAATAAATTCCGGATTGATGCGGATATTCGGCACATCTTTCGGTTGTTGCTGTTGTTGATGCGGAAATTCGAGCGTGTCTAAATCTTCGCCCCACAGTTGCGGCATCAGATAGATGTAAAGTTCCGGCGATAAGAATTCCAAATGCGGAATATGCTGAAAACGCGAGGCGATTTTATCCGGAAATTTGTTTTTGGTTTCTTTAATGCCCGGCAAATCCAAAATTTTTCCCGAAAGACCTTTAACATTATGCAACATCGGCCCGATATACGGATAAAAAACCTTCGGAATACGTTTCAGTTCGCGCAACAGCGATTCTTCATCGGCGCTTTCAATGCGTTTTTCAAAGGCGCCGAAATATTTTATTTTTTGCTTGAAGTCGTAGTTGAAACCCGACGGAATACGCCAGGTAAAATCGTAGCGCCAGTCATATTCACTGGTTTCTTTTTTATATTCCTTCTGCAAACGCCACACCAGCGGAATTTCTTCGTTCAAATCAATATCATATAAATGTGCAAATTCCTTAAGCTGGGCCTGTGCCGGTGATGCCAAACACAGAAAAAGCAGCAGCATAAATTTTTTCATTTCCGACTCCTCAGCGGGTATTATATGGGAAAATTTATAAAAAAAAACTAAAAAGATACAATTTATGTCTGGACACACCGTAAATAATTTTGTATAAAGCAAGCAGTTTATTTGCGGAGGATAATATGGGGTGGACAAACGAACAGGTAGAACAGTTACGTCAAATGTGGGTTGAAGGCTTAACCGCCAATGAAATCGCCAAGCGATTGGGCGTCACAAAAAATGCAATTGTGGGTAAGGTTCACAGACTCTGCCTGAAGGCGAGACCTTCGCCGATTAAAAATAAAAATGCCAAAGACGAAGCGGCAGAGGTTGCGGCAACGGAAGAGGAAAACGTGGAAACCGCAACAGCTGTTGAAACGGTTGAAATCGTTGCTGAGGAAGATGTTGTTTGTAAACCGCAGCCGGCAGCAGTCCGCGTTCATAACGGCAATGTAAAATTAACGGAATTGGACAGCCACACTTGCCGCTGGCCGATAGGCGATCCGCGCGATGATGATTTTTGTTTTTGCGGCAAAAAGGTGCGTGCGGGGCAGACCTATTGCGATGAACATTCTGCCATGGCGTATGTCAAAGCCAATCGGAGTCGGTAATTTCAGATAAAATTTATTTTTTCGGAGGCTTCGGCCTCTTTTTTTTTAGCTAAAAGGGCATATATAGGAATTCATCAAACGTTTTTGTAAAGGATTGGATTTATGAAAAGATATATGCTCTTGTTGTTACTTTCATGTGGTTTTTGTTCGGCGGCAAAGGCGGCAACAACGCCGTTTGAGTTGTATGGCGATTTGAAAAATAAGATTGCCGAAAAGTATAATTTGAATTACAACTTGGACTATTCTTTAGTGTTGCAGCGAACTTCGCCGAGCGGTCATAATAATGCCGTGCAGTCTTATTTTGCCCCGAGCGCGGCGTGGACAATGTTTGATAATCAGTACGGTACCGGTGTTTTGAATGCCTCGTATAACAGTATTTTTTACGGCAATCATGAAGCGCAAGATTTACAAAATCGCAGTGGTTTGGTAACCGGTATCAACGATTTTACCACCGAGGAACAGTCTTTTTCCGGTTTGTATCTGACCTATCAACTGTCGCACCGGTATAATTGGCTGACACTTGGTTTGGGACAATATACGTTGTATACTTTTGACGGCACGGATTATGATAATGATCAGCAACAAAATTTTCTGAATTATGCGTTGTCGCAGAACGGCAGTGCAACGTATGCCGATGCCGGCTTGGGCGCCTATATTCAGGCCACACCGGGAAATTGGGTGATGGTTGCGGGTTTTCAGGATGCCACCAATATTGAAGCGCCGAGTATTCGCTTTAATCATTTGAATGAAGCCCACTATACAACTTTCGGACAAATCGGCTATAATCCGCAATTTGCTTTCGGGGCGGGGCAATATTCCATTATGCTGTATAATCAGCCGGCCGTTGCCGAACAGCCGCAAACAACAAACGGTTGGTCACTGAATATGCAGCAAAATTTCGGTGCCGATTGGGCACTATTCGGACGCATCAACGGGGTGAGCGGTTCAATGGCGGCAATCAAAAACTCGTATGTTGCCGGTATGGTGTGCAACAACCCGTTGCAGCGTAACGCGTTGGATCAAATCGGTCTTGCTTATACATACAACGACATTGATGAAACTGCTGTCGGGGCACCGCTGGAGGAAAGCGCCGAGCAAATCATTGAAGGCTATTGGGCATGGGGTATTTCAAAGTGGGCAACCATCACGCCGGATATCCAGTTTTATATTCATCCGGCACTTAACCGCCATTCTGATTACGGAACCGCCGTTTCTTTGCGCATGAGCGTGTTTTTCTGAAAACGACCGGCGGCAGGTGCTAAAAGAATGGTGTAATTACTTGTTTTTTTGCTTTACATTGTTGTAAAAAAAATTACATTATCAGCTATGTGTTCAAGTTATCATAGAGGATGTTATGCGTAAAGTTTTGAGCATTTTAGCTGTGTTGTGGCTGACGGCTTGTCAGTCGCAGGAAAACAAGGTATTGCCGAGCATCGTGCCGCTTTCGGCCAAAGATAAACAAGTTGTCAGGGTGATGCCGAATAATGTCATCGGAGAGGTTGAACCGATTTATTTTCCGCCGATGAAATCGCCGTTTTTGTCCCGTATTGATACCGGCGCGGCATCATCGTCGTTGGATGCCCGCGATATTAAGAAATTTGAACGCGACGGCAATCGCTGGGTTTCATTTACTATCGTTAATCGTGAAACAGGCGAATCGCATACATTTGAAAAACCGATTAACCGCAAATTACGTATCAAGCGTGTTGGCGATGACGAACATCGCATCACCGTGGAAATGGATGTAAAAATGGGCGGCGAAAAATTTGTGGCGGATTTTTCGGTTAATACGCGCGATGATTTTGATTATCAGACTTTAATCGGCCGTAATATTTTGAGCGGACGTGCCATTGTTGATGTGTCGGTGTCAAATACGCTTAAATAATAAATAAGGACTGAGAAATGAAACGTTTTTTTTCGGTAAATGCGGTTTTAACAACTTTATTGGTGCTGTCGATTATCTTTGCGGCGGCGGCAACCTATTATAAGATTACCTATTGGGGCTTCAGTTTTAAACCGAGCGAACGGACCGATGTTTGGACCATTGACGCCAAAGTTTCGTTTGTTCCGAACGGCGATCCGATTGATGTTTCGTTATCTTTGCCGAGTGTGCAGCAGGGTTATAAAATTTTAAGCGAAGATGTGGTGGCAAACGGTTATGAGATACAAAAAGACGAGAAAAATCGCCGCTTGAGTTTGAAGTCAAAAGCGCACAAAAATAAACAAAATCTGTATTATCGGGTGATGTTGTATGATACGGAAGACGGCAAGGGCAAGTTCTATGAAGAGGCACCGCAGAAAACCAAAATAACTGTTGATGACGAACAGCAAAAAGTGATGGTTGATGATATCTGGCGCTTGGTTGACGAACAAAAATCCGGCACGCGTGCCGAGCGCTTGATTAAATTGCTGAATGAAAAACCGCTTTCGCCGGAAGTCGATGCCTTTTTGCCGGTGAAAAACACGACTCGGGTGATGGCCGATAAAATTATCTTTTTGTTGGGTACCCGCGGTATTCCGGCACGTGTTATCCGCGGCGTGATGCTGTCGGAAAAGAAGCGTATGTTGCCGGCCGATATGATGATTGAGGCCTATGAAGGCAGTAAATGGATTGTTTATGACATCAACAGCGGTAAGGCCGGTCTGCCGAAAGACTTTATTGTTTTCCAACGCGGCGGGGTGTCTTTGTTGGATGTTTCCGGCGGTTATGATTCGCAAGTTCGTTTTTCGGTTATCAAATCAGTGGTTTCGTCCTTTAAAATGGCAGGAAGCCGGGCCAAATATGACGGTAGCCGATTGTTTAACTACACCATATATGATTTGCCGACTTTGGAACAGAACACGCTGAAATGGCTGATGATTTTCCCTTTAGGTATTTTGCTGGTGGTGATTTTGCGTAACGTTATCGGTATTTCGACTATGGGAACCTTTACACCGATGTTGGTGGCCATGTCGCTGATTAAAACCGGCTTCATTTACGGCGTGTTGTGTTTTGCCGTTATTATCGGTCTCGGCTTAGCGGTACGCACCATGCTCACCCGCTTGAATTTGCTGTTGGTGCCGAGAATTTCCGCGGTGGTGATTTTTGTGATTTTGATTATGCAAATGCTCACGGTTTTCGGTTATCATTTTGATTTGAAAGTTGCCGCTTCAGCCGTATTCTTCCCGATTATTATTACCGCGTGGATTATTGAACGTGCGTGTATTACCTGGGAAGAGGACGGGGTTAAAAATGCTACCAAACAAATTGTAAATACAGTCTTTGTTGCCATTATCACATATTTTGTTATCAGTAGTGAGTATATACGCCATATTATGTTTGCCTTTAATGAGTGGAATTTGGTGATTTTGCTTATAGTTATGCTGCTTGGTACGTATACGGGGTATCGTCTGACGGAATTAAAAAGATTTGCACCGCTGATCAAGGATAAATAAAATGGTTGATTTGCTGAAACTCTTTTCATATCCGAAGCTGATGCACCAAGCCGGTGTCTTGGGTATGAATTCACGCAATCATAACATTATTGCCCGCTATAATAAACGTTCGTTGTATCCGCTGGTTGATGATAAGGTTAAGACCAAAACGCTGGCCAACGGTATTGATATCAATACGCCGCGCATGATTGGGGTGGTTGAACATCAATATGAAGTGAAAGATTTTCAAAAATTGGTGGAAGGCCGTAAAGAATTTGTGGTTAAGCCGGCGCACGGCAGTCAGGGTAAAGGCGTTTTGGTTATTAAAAGCTATGATAAAGGTTTGTTTATCACGGCTTCCGGTAAAACGCTGACGTTTAAGGAAGTTTACCAACATATTTCAAATATTTTGAGCGGGTTGTACAGCTTGGGCGGTCAATATGATGTGGCGCTGATTGAAGAACTGGTGCACTTCAGCAACGAATTTAAAAATTTCAGCTATCAGGGTATTCCGGACGTTCGCGTGATTGTGTATAAAGGCTATCCGGCGATGGCGATGATGCGTTTGGCTACCAAAGAATCGGAAGGACGCGCCAATTTGCATCAGGGCGCCGTCGGTGTGGGGCTGAATATGCAAACCGGTAAAGCGGTTAATGCCGTGTCGCACAATCAGCCGATTTTAATTCATCCGGATACCGGTGTGGATTTAATGACGCTGCAGGTTCCGAAGTGGCGCGAACATTTGATGATTGGTTCACAAGCTTATGAAATGACCGGTTTGGGATATTTGGGCGCCGATATTGTGTTGGATAAAGAACGCGGTCCGATGATGTTGGAATTAAATGCACGTCCGGGGCTTTCGGTGCAAATTGCCAACGGCAGGGGATTGCAGACGGTGCTGAAAAAAATTGATGAAACTTATCCGCAGGGCCTGTCGGCAGAACAAAGAGTTGATTACGTCTTGAAACAGGCAAAATAACTTCCTAAATAACAACATATAAGGAAAAGAAAGGAAGTAACGAAAATGACGAATTTGTTAGAAAAATCTCAGACGAAAACGTTGGCCAAGTCTGATACCAAAAATCTGGAAAATAAAGAAACCAAAAAGCTCTCCATGAGTGCCAGTCGCGCCAAAAAAATCAAGCATTCTTATAAGGTTAAAGATGCCGAGAATGCGATTTTGCTGAAAACCAAATTCGGCGATGTGGTCATTGAAATGATGCCGGATGAAGCACCGAATCACGTGGCCAGAATTAAAGAATTGGTACGGCAGGGATTTTATAACGGCTTAAAGTTTCATCGTGTGATTGACGGCTTTATGGCGCAAGCCGGTTGTCCGCGCGGCGACGGTACCGGCGGTAGCGGCAAAAAGCTCAAAGCCGAATTTAATCGTGTGCCGCACAAGCGCGGTATTGTTTCAATGGCCAGAG
>JAGCYN010000069.1 GCA_017960745.1 Alphaproteobacteria bacterium
ATCGGGCGGTTGGGTCGATTGGATGAAATTCGGTTCGGATAATGCGGAAAACAAGGCTTCCGATGAAGAAGAGGGCAATACTTTGCTCGGTTTATGGAACAGCAAAAAACAAGCCGAAGCAGCATCGGCAACGGTTGAAAACACCCAGAAAATCGAAGTTTCTGAAACGGTAGCGGAAAAAGCGGCGGAACGCTTGGAAACATCGTCAAAAGAAAGCGTCGGCGATATTATTTCGGCTCATAAAAAAGAGGTAAAATAATGCTCAAATCTTTATCAATTAGAAATGTGATTTTGATTGATAAGTTGGATTGGGATCTGCAAAACGGTTTTACGGTTTTGAGCGGTGAAACCGGTGCCGGAAAATCGATATTGTTGGATGCGCTGGGTTTGGTTTTGGGGAGTCGTGCCGATGTCGGTATGATCCGCAGCGGTTGCGATAAGCTGTCGGTTTGCGGCTGTTTTGAAACAGCAGACCGAGATGGGGCATTGGCACGCCTGTGTGCAGAGCATGAATTGGATTTTGACCGCGAAATTTTGATTAAGCGAACTTTATCCGATGACGGTCGCGGTAAAATTTTTTTCAATGACCAGCCGATTACGCAAAAATTACTCAAAGACATCGGTAATTTGTTGGTGGAAATACACGGACAATTTGATAATCAGGGTTTGTTAAATCCGGCAACACATCTGCAGGTGCTTGATAATTACGGCGGATATGAACCGCTTATAAAAGAGATGAGTGAGGCGTTTGCGGCCTATAAAAAAATCAAAAACAGCAGAGAAAAAATGCAACAGGAAATTGCCGATGCCAAGCGCGATGAAGAAAATATGCGTCATTGGTTGGATGAGTTTAATCTGTTGAAACCGCGGGAAGGAGAAGTTTCGGAGCTGGAACAAAAAAGACAGCAACTGATGAATGCGGAGAAAATCTTAGAAAATTTGAATCTGGCGCATCGGGTGCTTTATGCACAAGGAATCAGCGTGCATGATGCGTTGCGGCAAGCACAGGCGGCGTTGGCCAGAGCCAACACGTTGATGAACAATCGTTTGGATAACATTTACGAGTTGTTGGATACCGCCATGGTGAATGCCGAAGAGGCCGATGAAGAAATAGAAAGCGTTTCAACGCAAATTAATTTGAGCCAGCATGAAATTGATGCCGTTGAAGAGCGTTTGTTTGCACTCAAAGACTTGGCTCGAAAACATCATGTAACAGTTGAAGATTTACCGCAGACGTGGAAAAATTTGGAAGAACAGATGCTGAATTTGGAACATGGCGAAAATGATGTTGCGGCGTTGGAACGGCAGGAAAAAGCCGCCTTTGAACATTATTGTTGCAAGGCCCAGAATGTGCACGAAGAACGCCTGAACGCAGCGCGGCACTTGGATGCTCAGGTGATGAAGGAATTGCCGGATTTGAAGATGGAAAAAGCCTGCTTCAAAACCGAAATATCCGAACGACCGGCAGAAAGATGGAATGAAAGCGGTTTTGATGATGTGTGCTTTATCATCTCGACCAACCCGAATACGCCGTTCGGTCCGTTAAACAAAATTGCGTCCGGCGGTGAGTTGGCGCGTTTTATGTTAGCGTTGAAGGTCAATTTGGCGCAGACTTCGCAAATTGAAACCATGATTTTTGATGAAGTTGACAGCGGTGTCGGCGGAGCAACAGCGCAAGCGGTCGGGGATAAATTGGCGGCTTTGGGACATCATGCGCAAGTTTTGGTGGTAACGCATTCGCCGCAAGTTGCTGCGCGCAGCCAGCATCATTTTAAAGTTGAAAAGAAAACAACGGATGGGGTGACAACCACCAATATTTATCCGTTGACGGATACCGAGAAAAACGAAGAAATCGCACGGATGCTGTCGGGCGAAACCATTACCGCGGAAGCGCGGGCGGCGGCCAATGTTTTAATCGGAGGCTAAATGTCCGATATTCAGCACGGTATAGAAGTTATCCGCTCCAATGTAAAAATTGCGCCGCAAAAGCCCGGCGTCTATCGTATGCTGGATAAAAACGAGAAAGTTCTTTACGTCGGTAAAGCCAAAAATATTCGCAAAAGAATTGTTGCTTACACGCATTTTGATAAGCTTCCGGATCACATTAAGCGCATGGTTTCGGAGGTCAACCGCATGGAATTTATTGTGGTGGAAAGCGAAGCCAAAGCGCTGTTAATGGAAAATGACCTCATTAAAAAGCTGGAGCCGAAGTATAATATTTTACTCAAAGACGACAAAACGTTCCCGCATTTGATGATTAATTTGCAGGAAGATTTTCCGGCATTGCGTAAAAGCCGCGGCAGCATGCGAGACAAATGCAAATATTTCGGACCTTTTGCCAGCGCCGGCGCGGTTAATGATGTGATGAGTATTTTGCAAAAAACGTTTCGGTTGCGTTCGTGTCGCGACAGCGTTTTTCATAATCGCGAAAGACCGTGTATGCTTTATCAAATCAAGCGTTGCAATGCGCCATGCGTCGGCAAGGTCAGTCGTGAAGAATATCATAAAATTGTTGATGAAGTGGTGGCGTTTTTGGAAGGTCGTAACAACGAATTAAAGGACCGTTTGTCAGCGCAAATGCAAGAGGCCAGTGATGCCCTGAATTATGAACTGGCGGCAATTCTGCGCGATAAAATTAAGGCCTTAAGCAGTATTCAAAGCGGTCATAATGTGGAATATGCAAATATTGTTTCGGCAGATGTCGTTGTTGCCGTAAAGCATAAGGGCGTGGCCTGTGTTCAGGTGTTTTTCATTCGTGCCGGTCAAAATTGCGGCAATTTGCCGTATTTTCCGAAGCATGCCGAGCAGATGAGCGAAGCGGAAATATTGGAAGCTTTTTTAAGCTCGTTTTATGCCGAACATACGCCGCCGCGTGAAATTTATGTGGCGGAACTGCCCGGAAATGCCGAATTTTTGCAGGAAGCCATCAATGCGAAAATAATCGTTTGTCAGAAAGGCAATAAAGCCAAATTGGTGGCACGTGCCATGGAAAATGCCGAAGCGGCAATTGAAAGAAAGTTGGCCGCATCGGCAAGTATCGAATCTAATTTATTGCAGATGCAACAAATTTTCGGTTTGTCGCGCTTGCCGCAGCGCATAGAAGTGTATGATAACTCGCACAATCAGGGCAGTTATGCGGTGGGGGCGATGGTTGTGGCCACACCGGAAGGATTCGATAAAAAATCTTATCGCACTTTCAACATCAAATATACGGAAAACACCAACGACGATTTTGCGATGATGAAAGAAGTTTTGATTCGTCGTTTCAAGCATATGGATGAAAGCAATCGACCGGATGTGATTTTGCTGGACGGCGGCTTGGGACAGCTGCACGCCGTTCACGAGGCTTTGCGCGATTTTGATTTGTCGGGGATTACCGTGATTGCCATTTCCAAAGGGCCGGAACGTAATGCCGGTAAAGAGTTTTATCATATTTCGGGACGCGAAAGTTTTGCTTTGCCGTTCCAGTCGGCCTTGGCTTTTTATATGCAAAATATTCGTGATGAGGCGCATCGTTTTGCCATCGGAACGCATCGCAAAAAACGCGCTAAATCGATTTTTAAGTCTTCGCTTGATGAAATAGACGGAGTCGGCGCTTTACGCAAGCGTGATTTGCTCAATTATTTCGGATCGGCAGAACAAATCAAAGACGCTTCGGTGGCGGAATTGATGAAGGTTCCTCATATCAGCAAAAAAACAGCGGAAAAAATATATAACTACTTTCATAATTAAAAAAAAGTATATATACTGTTCTCAAAATAACGTCATTGCACTATTTTTTAGGGGGTACTCGTGTATAATCTGCCGAATATTTTGACGCTGTCGCGTATTGCGGTTATTCCGCTTATTTTCCTTTCAATTTATTTTACTTCGTTTTTATGGGCGATGATTGCCGGTTTTCTGTTTATTGCCGCTTCCATTACCGACTATTTTGACGGTTATTTGGCGCGGGCATGGAACGAAACATCGGCATTCGGTCGCTTGCTTGATCCGATTGCGGACAAGCTTTTGGTGGCAACGGCCTTGGTTGTGATTTTGGCAAAGCCGAATATGTACACGTTGCCGCTGACCGTGGTACCGGTATTTGTGATTTTATGCCGCGAAATTTTGGTTTCCGGTCTGCGCGAATTTTTGCGCGAAGTGAATGTCGGCTTGCCGGTTACCAAACTGGCCAAGTGGAAAACCGGTTTCCAGATGACCGCTTTGGCGATGATGATGTTTCGCGAATTGTGGATCGGTTGGAGCTATTTGGGTGAATTTTTGCTGTGGGTAGCCGCAGTACTGACTTTTATCACCGGTTATCAGTATTACCAGAAGAGCCTTGATTATGTTAAGGCCGAAGAAGCCAAAAAGAAACAGACTCCGGCAGCGGAAAATACAACGAAAAAAGCCGCTGTTGCTAAGGCACCAAAAGCGGATACGGCTAAAAGCGGTGTTAAGAAGAATAAAAAAGGTTCTGCAAAGAAGTAAATGAAAAATGATTGTGCGCATATTCTGGTAATTGATGATGATTTGCGCTTGCGCAGTTTGTTGCAACGCTATCTTCAGGAAAACGGTTATGCGGTATCGGTGGCCCGAGATGCCGAAAATGCACGAAAATTTTTACGCTATTATAAATTTGAATTATTGATTGTTGATGTGATGATGCCGAACGAAACCGGTCTCGAATTTTTACATAAACTGCGGCAGGAAAGCAATGTGCCGGCGATTGTGCTGACGGCCATGGGCGAAACTTCCGACAGAATTATCGGTTTGGAAAGCGGCGCTGATGATTATCTTTCAAAGCCTTTCGAACCGAAAGAATTGCTGTTGCGGATGAATAATATTCTGCGGCGTGTGCCGAAAGAGA
This sequence comes from Alphaproteobacteria bacterium, assembly GCA_017960745.1. Classification (GTDB taxonomy): domain Bacteria; phylum Pseudomonadota; class Alphaproteobacteria; order RF32; family CAG-239; genus RUG410. The sequence continues at coordinate 4,850 of JAGCYN010000069.1, forward strand.
ATCCTGAAAAGTCCGGCGTTTTGCGTATGGGGGATTTCGTTTATGATATGGCGGCTCAAAAGTTATCGCATCATCAAAGCGGTGTTGTTCACATTACACCGGCAGAACAGGCCATTCTTTCGATTTTGGGAAAAAATGTCGGACAGATTTTTACACGGGATAAACTATCCGAAATGTTGGGCGCCGGGCAAAATCCGCGTTCCATTGATGTTCAAATTACGCGTCTGCGCAAAAAAATCGAGCCGGATTCCAAAAATCCGCGTTATTTGCAGACCGTGCGCAGTAAGGGCTATATGTTGTTAACTGATTAGGAGAAAAAAATGCACGTAAAGTTTCCTCAAAAAATAGACGGTTTTATTTCTTTTATACGCCGTAAATTTTTACCGAAAACATTGTTTTTCAGAACGATGCTGCTTATCTTCATTCCGTTGTTTGTGGTGCAGATAGTGTCGATTTATGCGTTTTTTGACGGTAACTGGAAACGTGTCGGCCATCGGTTATCGGACAGTTTGGCGGCCAATATGGCTTTTGTGATTAAAATGCATGATGAAACGACTGATTTTAAGCATATCAGCGACATGGCCTCATCGATATACGGCATGAATGTGAGTTATTATGATAACGAAAACAAACATTCTGTATGGCGCGAAAATAAAAAGAAACAGCCGTTTATGACGGTTTATCTGCGTGATGCGCTGAGCAAGCAATTTCCGATGGCCAATACGGAAATTTTTGTAAAGAATCATCATTCGTTGTTGAATATTTTGGTTGATACCGATCGCGGACTTTATGTTTTTGAAACGCCGGTGAAAAATATTTTCAGTTCTTCGATTTTCGGTTTTGTGCTGTGGATGATTGGTTCTTCTTTGTTGTTGTTTGTGGTGGCGGCGCTGTTTCTGCGGGTTCAGGTTCGTTCGATTTCGCAGTTGGCTGAAGCGGCAGAGGATTTCGGTAAAGGTATCAATACCAAATTTAAGCCGTACGGTTCCATCGAGGTCAGACGTGCCGGCTTGGCATTTACCAAAATGAAAGAGCGTATTTTACGCCAAATTTCTGAAAGAACGCAAATGCTCGCCGGTGTTTCACATGATTTGAGAACACCGTTGACGCGTATGAAACTGCAAGTTGCCATGTTGCCGGACAGTAAAGAAAATCAGGAATTTGTGCAAGATATTAACGAAATGGAGAAAATGCTCGACGGATATTTGGCGTTTGTCAGCGGCGAGGGCGGTGAAAAATCGACTTTTGTTGATATGAATGAACTGGTTTCGGGCATTATCAGTAGATATCGCAAAAATTCCAACGCCATGGTTCGTTACAGCACCAACTATGATGTGAGCGCCATTCAGGGACGTGAACAGGCTTTGCGGCGTGCCGTTACCAATGTGATTGAAAATGCTTTCCATTACGGTAAAACCATTGCGGTGAAATTGGAAAGCGACAACAAGCGTTTGGAACTCAGTATTGATGATGACGGACCGGGTATTCCGGCAGAAAAGCGCGACGATGTGTTTAAGGCGTTCTATCGTTTGGATGAATCGCGCAACAAGGAAACCGGCGGTGTCGGTTTGGGTTTGGCAATTGCCAAAGACGTTGTGGTTTCGCATGGTGGTACAATTGAACTTGGCGACAGTGAATTAGGAGGTTTGAGAGTACTCATTACCATTCCCTTGTAATAAACGGTTGAACCGCATCAAAAGAAGCTCGTATTCTTGGTAAAAAAACATCGGAAAAATATGGATAGTCAGTTCGCACGTACAGAGTTGATTTTCGGCAAAGAAGCGCTGGCAAAGCTGGCCGGTTCGCGGGTGGCTGTTTTCGGCGTCGGCGGTGTCGGCGGATATGTGGTGGAAGCGTTGGCACGTTCCGGTGTCGGAGAGTTGGATTTGATTGATAACGATACGGTGGCACTTTCCAATCTTAATCGGCAAATTTTAGCTACCCATCAAACCTTGGGACGTTATAAAGTTGATGTTGCCAAAGAGCGGGTGGCAGCTATCAATCCGCAGTGTGTTGTTCACGCCTATCCGCTTTTTTATTTGCCGGAAAATGAGATACCGTTTGATTTCAAAGAGTTTGACTATGTGGTTGATGCCATTGATACGGTCAGCGGTAAAATCGGCTTGGTGATGGCGGCTCAAGCTGCCGGCGTGCCGATTATTTCGGCGATGGGTGCCGGTAATAAGGTTGAGCCGACGGCTTTTGAGGTTGCCGACATTTATCAAACCTCGGTATGTCCGTTGGCGCATGTGATGCGTAAAGAGTTGCGCAAACGCGGTGTGCAAAGTTTGAAGGTTGTATATTCAAAAGAAAAACCGTTGACGCCGCAGACTGATAAAGCCGAAGACAAGCCGACGGATAAACGGCGGTCAACACCGGGTTCGACAGCTTTTGTGCCGCCGGTGGTAGGGCTGATTATTGCCGGTGAAGTGATTAAAGATTTGCTTAAGGCTTAAATTGCGGTTATTCTGATTTTTAATCAAAAATGAGCCGGTAGGTTATATCCGCCGGATCTTCTTTATATAACGGTCGTGTTTTCCAAAGCTTAATGTAGAGTTCGGCCGGCAGAGAATTTATATAAAATTCCAATTCACTTTGTTTCGGCGAATAGTTGTTACAGCCGCCCGGAACGCCGCAACTGCCGCCGCGATGGAAAAAGCCGCGTGTCGGCACGATGTCGGAAGCCAAATTATGGTCTTCGGCAAAGCGAATGTTTCTGACTTTGGTGGCAAACGCGTAGTTGTAGCCTAAATCGCGGGCGTTGGTATCAGACAAATGAATGCGGTAATAAACCTTATTTTTTTTATAAAAAGAGCTGTAATCAATATGTGCCGTAATCAGGTTGCGGTCTTCATCATAAGTCAATTTATAAACCAAAAGATAATCCGCAACGGAACAGCCCGTAGTTTTGGAAAAATGATAGGCCGCCATCAGCGGATAGTAGAGAACGGCAGGGTTCAAAATGCCGAAACTTTCGCGGGAATCTCCGGTTGTGCCGTGACCGTTACAGGTGATGTCGTGTGCACCGATCCACGGCAAGCCGCTTTCAATTTGATAAACGTCGGTATTCGGATAATAATAACCGAGAATGTCATTAAAAATAGACTTTTGAACGGCTTGACGGCGTTTTTCCAAAATTTCATCACGCGTCCGACCGGAAAAAGGCTCCATCGGGGCAATAGCAATAGATTTTTCGGTAACGCTTGCTTGCGCCGGCATGGCCATTGTCAGCGGTAAGCATAATAAAAGAAAAGTCCAAATTTTTTGCATCATCTTATCCTTAACACATTTCATGACCGTATAATGGCCGAAATTTCAGCAATTGTAAAGCAGAATTAACGCTCGTCGTTAAAGCGCTTACATGCTTTCATGGAGTATTTGAATGATTTCTTCTTTGTTCAGCACTTTGTAACCGCCGCGCAAAATAAAGGTAGCATCGGCAATGCCGGCAATCATGTCTTTCGTCACGCCGAGTTCGGAGATGGTCAAAGCCAAGCCCAGTTTTTGCATCCATTTTTTCAGCGCGTCTAAGCCTTCCTCGGCAATTTGCTGATCAGATTTGCCTTGCGGATTAACGTCCCATACCTCAATGGCAAAGCGTTTAAATTTCGGTAAACCGTACGGCATAATGTGGCGGTAGTAAGGCAACGAAACCGCGGAAAGAGTCATGCCGTGGGTGGCATCGGTGTAGGCGCCGACAGCCTGACCGAGCATGTGAACCATCCAATCCATCGACTTGCCCTTAGCAATAAGAGTGTTCAGCGCCCATGTGGCACTCCACATAATATTGGAACGCGCTTCGTAATCTTCCGGATTTTCAACCGCAATCAGCGAGGCGTGAATAACCGACTTCATCAGTGCTTCGGCCAAATAGTCGCTGGTGTTGTCATCGGTGCCGGAAAAATATTGTTCGCAAATATGGCTGAAAATGTCGTAAATTCCCGCCACCATTTGTCTTTTCGGCAGCGAAAACGTAAATTTCGGATTGAGAATGGAAAATTTCGGCATCACTTCTGCGCCGAAAACATGACCGATTTTGAGATTTTCTTGGCGGTTGGTAATGACGGCACCGCCGTTCATTTCCGAACCGGTACCGGCCATGGTTAAAACGCAACCGACCGGCACAATTTCGCAATCCGGCTCTTCAAAACGAATGTAATATTTTTGCCACGGGTCTTCTTGACAATGAATTGAAACCGACACGGCTTTGGCGTAATCGCAGCAGGAACCGCCGCCGACGGCAAGGAGTAAATCCACATTATTTTCGCGGGCAATTTTGACACCTTCGTACAATTTTTCAACGGTCGGGTTCGGCATCACGCCGGCATCTTCAATAATATTTTTGCCGTTGGCTTTCAAAATTTCAACCACGGCGTCGTAAATGCCGTTTTTCTTAATGGAGCCGCCACCGTAAATCAACTGTACGTTTTTTCCGTATTTAGGCAATTCTTCGTTTAAGTATTGCAGCGAATTATCTCCGAAATACAGTTTGGTTGCGTTTACATAACTAAAATTGCCCAACATAATTTTTCTCCTTTGTTCATTGATATATTCAAAAAGGCGGCGTTCAGCGACGTGTCCTTTATGTTTAAATATCTTTTAGAGTGCGTTTTAAAACAAATATTTTTTCAGAGTTATCAAGAACAATTTTATGCGGTTTATGATAATTAAATTATACTTTGTTTTTCAAGCCCCTGTTTGAATAATTTTAGTGTGGGAATTTTGCCTGCAAATCCTGAAAAATTCAATAACAGAAAGGAAAAATCATGATATACGGATACATTCGCGTTTCGACCGACAAGCAAACGCTTGAAAATCAGGTGTTTGAAATTGAAAATTTTTGCAAATGTGAAGGTCTTAAAATCGATCAATGGATGATGGAAAAAATCAGCGGCACCAAAGATTACGAAAAACGCCGGCTCGGCAAAATAATTAAAAAACTCAAAGCCGGTGACATTTTGATATGCTCTGAAGTCTCTCGTTTGGGGCGTAATTTGTTTCAGATTATGACCATATTAAATAAGTGTATGCAAAAAGAAACGCAGGTTTGGACGATTAAGGAGCATTATCGCCTCGGCGCAGACATTCAAAGCAAAGAGCTGGCGTTTGCGTTTAGCTTGTCGGCAGAGATTGAGCGAAATTTAATAAGTCAGCGTACCAAAGAGGCGTTGGCGAGGATAAAAGCCGGCGGCAAAAGACTCGGTCGCGCCAAAGGCAGTAAAAATCCCACCCGTGTTTTGGACGGCAAAAAGGAGTTTATCCTGCAACAACGGCGATTCGGCATTCCTCGTGCCAAAATTGCCCGCAAACTCGGTGTCAGCCCTTCGTTGATGTATAAATATTTGGATAAAATGAAGAAGAAATAACTTCTTTATTAATGTTATAACTTTAGTCCCTGTCATTTTTTTTGCAGGGACTTTTTTGTGTTTTAAATGCCAATTTTTTAGTGATTTTTCGGATATTTCCACCGATTTAAAAAGTTATCATTTTAAACCAACGTTTGATTTACAAGATTTTTAACTTATACCACAGTTTTGGTTAAAAATCAATAAAAATCGTCGTTTCAATAACTTAGATAACTTCACGATTCAGACTATCATATTGAAAAAACTTAACATTTTTAACGTTGGTTTGAAGTGATAAGTTTTTAAACTAACTCTTTGAAATAACGTTCATATTTATAAGATAGATTATGAACTTTATTTTTAGGAGAAAGAAGATGAGAAAATATCTTTTATTGGCATCTGTGGCCGGATGCTTAATGAGTGCAGGAAGCGCGATGGCAGGAACGATTGATACTGAACATGGTAGCCAAAGTGCGGTATTAAATGTAAAAATGAATCTAGTTCAGTCTGATACAATTGCTAGTGTACAAGATATGGATTTTGGAACATTAGCTATAAGTGGTGAGGAAACCGATTTCTCATATGGTGACGAATTAGCCACAATATCGACTGCCGGTGTTGTAACGAGTTCAAATGAACATGTTATTATTTCATCAACTGCTGCGGCTGCTGCAGGTGCAGTTACCTTTACTAACTCGATACATGATGTGAAGGTAGTTTGTACCCAGCAGCCGTCTATAGATTTATTAGAAGGAGGAAGTTGTGATTTGGCCGCAACCAGTGGTCTGATGCTAAGTAATTTGACGATGTCAACAGATGGAAAGACACGAAAGTTTGGGGCAAAATTATACACTTATAACCCAGAGGATATGATATCAAAAGTAGGAACTGGAAATTTGAGTTATCCTGGTATAACAGTAACAATTTCTTACTAACCCCTTCTACGTTTTTATAAAAATGTAAACAAACATGTCACGGGTGCGGGATAATACATTCCGCATCCTGTGACGGAACAAAGATGTCATGCCTCGTTTGGCGACAGTCCAAACGTCAAGGCATCTTCCGAATCGTTCTTCCCCTTATGAGTAAGGGGATTGAGGGGATAAAATACTGCATTATAAGGATATATTTACCCCTTCGGCTCCCCGCTTGCGGGGAGAGAACAAAGCAGAAGATTGCTTGA
>JAGCYN010000009.1 GCA_017960745.1 Alphaproteobacteria bacterium
AGCGTTCGTTTTGATGATATTGACGTGAATGAACATGTGAACAATTCCATTTATCCGCTGTGGGCCAGTGAAAGTGTGGCACCAAACTTCCGAAAGACACATCTGCCGGCGCAAATTGAAGTTGCCTTCAAAAAAGAGGCTTTGTACGGCGAAAAAGTGACGGTTTCCACCATCATGAACGATGATGTGAGCGGACACGTTATTCGCGATAAAAACAGCGGCGATGAATTGGCTTTATGTCGGATTAAGTGGCAACCGATTACATCATTGTAAGCGGCATTAAGGCGCGACGCGGCGCAATATGTTGTTTCAAAACAGCGTGAAAAATCGGGTAGGCTCTTTCGCACTCGGTGATGGCAATGCCGAGCACCTGCGAGAGTTTTTTGTTGAGGTCAAATTCATCACTTTCGATAAACACGGAATGCTTGAACAGCGGCATCTTAAGCTCTTCCCAATAAGAAAAATAGCCAACCCAAATGTCTTCATTGAGCAACGCCAACAGTTCAAAGATGCTCGGTAAATTAACATTTTCGGCTTCAATATTCAACAAGCACGACAGATGCAGACAGTGCATGTTTTCTTCCCAAGCGAAGAAAAGCAGCATATTGTCCCATTTTCCGGCAATTTCTACCACAATTTCGTGATCATTGCGACGCTCGGTCGAATGTTTGCTTTTATGGAAAAAGCATTCAATATCGTCAATGGGATTATATTTGCACAGGTTTTCGGCGAGCATTCGGCATCCTTCGGTTTTTACATTCATCAGGTTACACGCTGTTGCGCAAAAGATAATTTTTTTTGCAGAGTTTTCCACTTTTTTGTGCTTAAAAAAAATGTCGCTAAAATAAAGAACGTAAAATCAGAATGTTAAAAATTAAAATGTTTATAATTTTTTTTAAATGTGGATTATCGAATATTTGTTAATATACTTTTAAGCAATTGATAATATGGGGGACGAAAATGATCGGGTTGGCATATCCGGAAATATCGCCGGTTATCTTTTCCATCGGTCCGGTTGCAATCAGATGGTATTCTATGGCATATTTGGCCGGCATTTTGCTCGGCTGGTGGTTGGTTGCACGTCGCGTAACCAAATACAATATACCGCTGACCTCTAAAAATCTGGAAGATATTGCTTTTTATATTACGCTCGGGATTATTCTCGGCGGTCGTGTGGGGTATGTGCTGTTTTATAACGCACAGCAATATTGGCAACATCCGTTGGAACTTTTTGCAATTTGGCACGGCGGTATGTCGTTTCACGGCGGTGCCATCGGCGTGGTCGTGGCCTGCTGGTTGGTGTGCCGATATCTTAAATTTCCGTTCTTGAAATTAACCGATTTGGTGGCACCCGTTGTGCCGATCGGGCTGTTTCTCGGTCGCTTGGCTAATTTTGCCAACGATGAATTGTGGGGGCGGGTAACAGATGTGTCATGGGCGGTTCGCTTCCCGAACGGCGGTTATTTGCCGCGTCATCCTTCGCAGTTATATGAAGCTTGTTTGGAAGGTATCGGGCTGTTTATTTTGTTGAACTGTTTGTGGCGCGTTCGCTATGTGCGCGAACACAGCGGATTGATATCGGCGGCGTTTTTGCTGGGGTATTCCGTGGCCCGTATGATTGTGGAACAGTTCCGGGAGCCGGATGCGCAAATCGGCTTTTTATGGCAAGGCATTACCATGGGGCAATTGCTTTCCGCACCGTTCCTGATTTTGGGAATTTATTTGGCCGTGCGTCCTTTCATAGCAAAAAAGAAGAAGGCTTAAGCAACGGTTGTTATGTTACAGTTAAAGTGATGACTTTTATTGAGCGCGTTGTGTGCGCGTTCCGTAACCTCGGCAGCATTTAAATCTTTACGGGTTTTTTCGGAAACGCAGACCGAAATCGTGATTTTTACGTTTTTACGGTCGGTAAAGACAAATTCCGATGCGGCGATGGTGTGCCGGATGTTGTCGGCAAATTCTTTAACGTGTTTAGCATCTTCGTTTTTAAACACCATAATCAGTTCATTATCATTATAGCGATACAGCGTTAACTCGTACGGCAATTCTAAGATGCGGTTAACCAGCATTTGTTCAAGTGCCTTATATTTGCGATGGCCGATGGCTTTTTGCAGCTTATCGCCGTTATCAATGCTGAACAGCACAATGGTGTATTTGAACGGAAATTTAGAGTTGGCGTGAACCAGATAAGCATTTTTACTGCCGACATTTTCCAAATAGTCGTAGTGATAACGATTGTAAAGATCAATGACAATCGTAACGGCCGCGATGATGATAAAACTTAAAAAGAAAACGGTTAAGCCGGATGCGGTATTGGCGTAAATCATACCCATAAACAGGCTGCCGGCGATAAAGAATAAACCGGTGTTGATGATGCTGTTTTTGACGCTGATGTCTACCGCCATAATCGTTAATACCGCCGCCCACGGGGCGTAAGCCCACAGCGGCACGGCTTCAAGCGTGATGTTCATATAAGGCAAAGCGGCAATGTATCGGCAGGTGTGTTGCAGAATGACAACTTCCGTTAACAAAGCGACGAGCGTGTATTTGGCAAATGCGCTTTTAAGTTTTGCCGTCGGTAAAAAATACAGAACCAACAAATTCAGCGGCAAAACAAAGCACATAGTGCGATATTCGTTCGAAGAGATAAACTCTTGACCGTATTGCGTTTTCAGCCGGTTAATCAAAAAATAACAAAGCATTCCGAGCAACACCGTAAACAGCGGTTTGGAACGATTGGCCAAATACAACAGAATCACGGTTAAGGCGGAAAATGCCAGAAATAAGGAGTGAAAAACCAAAGACATTTCAAACGGAAACGGGTTTTGCGCATAAAAATACAGCAGCGCCGCCAACAAAAAGAAAGCCGGCACAAAAGAACTTCTGATGGTCGAAAAAATGTATTTCAAATTATTGAAGTGCTGCAACAACGCTGTATCCTCCTTATGCAAGAAGAGAGCGTAACATAAAAGAGTTTAAATTTTATTTATGCATTTGATAATTGAGCTGTCGCCGTAAGAATAGAAACGATATTTTTGTTCAATGGCGTGTTGATAAGCCGCTTTCATCCGCTCGGTGCCGCCGATGGCGCAAATCAGCATAAACAGCGTTGATTTCGGCAGATGGAAATTGGTGATAATCATATCAATCATGCGAAACTTATAGCCCGGCGTGATGAAAATATCGGTCTCGCCGCAGAACGGGTGCAAAACGCCTTGTTCATCAGCAGCACTTTCGAGTAGGCGCACCGAAGTTGTGCCGACAGCTATAATGCGGCGGCCTGATTTTTTGGCCTCGTTGATGATGTTGCAGCTTTCTTCGGAAATAATACCGTATTCGGCGTGCATTTTATGGTTTTCCGTATCGTCGGTTTTAACCGGCAAAAAAGTACCGGCGCCAACATGAAGCGTTAAAAAGACTCGCTTAACGCCCATATCATCAATTTCTTTGAGCAGACGTTCGGTAAAGTGCAAACCGGCCGTCGGTGCGGCAACGGCGCCTTCGTGTTTGGCATAAACGGTTTGATAATTTTCCTTGTCGTTATACGGATTCCACAGACCGGCCAACGGTTTTTCGCGCTTAATGTACGGCGGCAGCGGCATCGAACCGTATTTTTCGAGCATGGCGCCTAAAGAATCCGGCGCGCAGGTGAATTTAATCAAAACTCCATCCTCGGAGTCTTTTTTGATTATTTCAGCGGTAAAATCGGATTGTTCGGCGCTGATTTGAGCCGTGTAAAAACGAATGATATCGCCTGGATGCAAGCGTTTTGAGTTTTTGATAAAAGACCACCAATGAATACCGTCATCGGGATGATAGAGGGTTACTTCAACGGCCGCTTCGCCGCGTTTGCCGTAAAGCCGAGCCGGAATCACTTTGGTGTCGTTAAAAACCAACACGTCATCGGGACGCAGAATTTGCGGCAAATCATAAAAATGGCGATCGTTAATGATATTTTCTTCGGATAAATCCAGCAATTTTGAGGTATCTCGCGGATTTGCCGGCTGTTTGGCAATCAGTTCTTTATCAAGGTCAAAGTCAAAAATATCTACTTTCATTTTTCCGTCCCGTATCAGTTTGCCCCTTTATAATATGGGCGCCACCGGAAAGCAAGTATTTTTTGTTTTTAAGATTTGGCAAAATTTTCTTATATTTGTCAAAACGCTGTATTTAGTGGTATAAGGGGATTTTTTTCAAAAAAAAATAAAATAAAATGATTATTTTGACACAAAATTGTTGCAAAAGGTTAAACAATAGTGTATAGTCAGACAGAATTTGAGTTAATATGGTTTTTAAGGAGTTTTCACAATGGCTAAAGAAACAACTAATGAAGAGTTGGAAGCTAAAAAAGAAAAGTTGCAGATGGAGCGTCTGAAGGAATACTTCAGAAACGTTATATCCAAGCAAGACTTTAACTATGAAGAATATGCGCAAAAATCCGCTGAATGGAAAAAGCTGACAGGCAGTGATTTTGAGTTTGATGTGCTGTTGGATAAGAGCAAGCAGGATGTTTTGCGTTCGGATGATGCTATCGTTAAAAACATAACGGCTATTGACGGCATCTATGAAGAAGCAGAAGTTAAAAAGCACGTCGACGAAGTTGTCAAGAAAGCGAACGAACAAATCGAAATTTTGGATGAGGACGGCAAAAAGGTAGAACCTGAGCACGCTCATGATTTGCTTTCTTCTTTGATGCTTGTTTCCATGCAGGAAGTTGAGGCAATGTATGCTGACAGCAAGAAATTCTCGCGCATGAGCAAGGAAAATCAGAGAAAATCTTTACTTGATGATATTGATGTTTCTTTCCACTTAAAAGCTGCAACGGCTGTTGCCGCTTCGGCGATGGATATGAAAGCCGATGAAAAAGAAAATGCGCGCAAATCTCAAGCCGCTGTTGAACAGTATATGAGCGGTAAGAAGGTTTCGGCGAAAAAAGACCATATTATTAACGGTGTATCCGGTGCGGTTCTCAAAATTAAAGAAAAAATTGCCAAGTTCAAAGAAAGCGGCCTTGTTAAAGCTGCTTCAAGAATGAAACAAGGCTTAGAGAACTTTGTCGGTTGGTTCAATAAGAAAAACTTGGGCGCCATGAAAGACGGCGTGGTTCAAGATGTTAAAACGAATCCGGCTCAATGGATTACCAACACGGCTGTCGCCGTTGGTGCGTTCGGTGCCACATTTGCTTCGGCGCCGGTTGCTTTGGGTGCGGTTGCAACCTATGCAGCTTATACCGCAATTTCCACACCGTTATGGAATTTGAACAGAAAGCGCAATACCGAATTAAGAAAAGATGTTGCTTTTGCCAAATTCGTTAAATCTAAAAATTATCCGGATAATTATCTGGCAGATTTGGCTAAAAACGACAAGAAAGCCTTTGAGGAATTGAGCCAGAACTTATCTGCCGAATTCGATAAAAACTATTATCCGGCATTGCAGGCTGAATATAAAGGTTGGAAAGGCGTTAAAAAGGCTTGGAAAGAAATTTAAGAACCGCGGAAAATGCGTATAAATTCTCTAATTCTAAACATAAAATAAGCAAAGAATTACGTTATTCCATGTATGAAAAACTGGTCAAGAGTATGACCGAAAACGGTTATGATGATAAATTTCCGCTTGATATTATGCTCTGCCGTAATATGGGTGTTAAAGATACACTCAATCAGGGACACCACCGTATGAGTGTGGCTATTGAAAACGGAATAGAGCGTGTGGCAATTGAATTTTGTGCAGCCGGACAATCCCCGAAATTTTTGCATCCGTTGTTTCGTTGGATTGCCAAAATGAATATGTGGGTTAAGCATTTAATCAGCGGTTTGGGGGCAAAATGAAAAAAATTATCCATATCTCTAATTTTAATTTGATTCGGCTTAAAGGGTGCTTTCAGGTCGGTGTCCCGTTTAAAATTTCTAACGGCCTGATTCGTAACGGTTACGCCGTTTTTAATTATCCGGATCGCGATTTATGCCGTATGTTCGGTTTCGGTCATCAAAATTGGTTTGCCAAACGAAAATTAAATCAGCACTTACTTGAATATTGTCGCGTGATGGAACCGGATGCCTTGTTTATCGGCCATGCAGATTTGATTGAAGAAGAAACAATTTTAAAAATTAAAGATATATTTCCGGATCTC
>JAGCYN010000070.1 GCA_017960745.1 Alphaproteobacteria bacterium
GCCATTTTGCTTTCGCGTCCGGTTACCGGCGAATCTGTCATTCTTGACGTTAACCTCGGGCCGCTGGGTAAATATCTGCGAATCTACAATTCCGGTCGTAAGAATGTGTTGCTGGTTCAACAACTGATAAAAGAGTACGGAGAGGATGGATTTGTTACAAAATATTTAAATATTGCCTAGTTTTTTTAAAAAATATTTATTTTTATGCGAAAATGTGATAGACTGAGCCAAAGCACAACAGGGAGGTTATTATGATGAAGAATATAGTAAAAATCAGTTTTTTGGTCATTTTTAACATTGCGATAATCGGCTCTGTTAATAAAGCGGAAGCTTTCCCGTTGCCAACCTTGGATATTTCACGCATTAAAACGGCTGTGCAAAATACCATGCACGCGGTTCAGGAAATCAAACAGGAAATTGAAAGCAATCTCCGAATCATTCAGGAAATTCAAAACGGCGGCTATATGGCCGCTGCCGGTGATTTATTCGGAAAAATTCAAAACGGCGATTATGACCGTTTCGGTCAGAACTTTAAAACCATCCAATTCAGTGTTCAGGATGCTTCAGATGAGTTTTCTCGCGCTAAAAATCAAAATGACGCTATGAAGAAAAAGCAAGAAGCCGGTCTTGACAGAGCAACGGCCAGAGAAGAAGCCAGAAAAGAAGCTGCTTTAAATTATGAAAAGACGATGGAAGAAAGAATGCAGGCCGAGCACGATAAAGCCTTCAGAAAAGCCGTTGAACGCCGGATGAAGGAATTGATGAAGGAAGATGCCAATTTGACGGCTGATGCCGCCAGAAGAAAGGCCGAAGAACAATATAAAGATTTTACCACCGAGCAATTGCTTATTGAAAATCAGCAAAAATCTAAATTTAACAGCGCTTACACTTGGTTGAAAGACAGCCGTCCGGTTACCGATTGGGGTCAAGCGGCAATTGATGCTGCCGGCAATGATGATTGGGGTGCGGCATTGGCAGCTGCCGGAAACAGTGTCGGCGCCGGTTTCGGTAATGCCGGTGATACCAACTTCGGTGATTTTATTGCCGCCGGTTCGAATGTCGTAGGCGGTGTGGTTGATGCCACTCAGGCTGACAGCACCAATGATGCGTTCGGCGCGTTGATGAATAACTACGGCGGTATTATTGATAATGCCGCGGGTATGGGATCGGCTTATCAGAACTATAATGAAGAAAACGCTATGGCCAACGATCCGAATAAAAAGGACTAATCTGACGAGTAGTGAGGTGCACTATGACAATGCTTAAAAAACGATTTATACAACGGCAATGTGCAACTCTGACGGGGTTGGCGATGCTGTTTTTCGCTGCCTCGGCTGCGCAGGCACAGGTATGTACGCCGGGAGAAACTTCCGAAAAAGCCGGTATTCCGTTAATTTGTAATGAGGACGGCAGCGGCTGGGAAATGCTGGATTATGATGGTGATGAAACCACCATGGATGACGGCATGACCGGGGACGAATACGGCGAGGAGCAAGATGAGCCGTTTGACTTTGAGGCATATATCGGTAACAGCGACGACAACATCAGAACCGGTAACGATTACACGGATAACAGTTATCAGGGTGGCAGCAATGAAGGTATGGATGAAAACGACGGTGATAATGGTAATACTGGGGATAAGAAAGAAATTTTGATATCCTCAACCAGTGAGACCGAATGCAGCGGTAATGATTGTGCACCGGGCGGTGGCGGTACCGGTGGCTCCGGTGGTTCCGGCGGCGGCGATTCTGTTGAAGATGCCGTCTCAGAGCAGGCTGCGGCTCTTGAAAAAGCCGCTGATAAAGCAACACCTACTTCGGCTGAAGAAGAAAAAGAAGACAAGCCGAAGAAAGAGGTTGATCCGGTCTTTAACAACCGTTATCTGATTCCGATGGTGATGGCTGAATATTGTGAAATATCGGCCTCGGAAATTGTGGAAGATATCAATGTATTGCATGATTGTGTTCGCAAATATGTTGCGGAAATCCATAATGAAGATACCAACGCTACCTTTGAAGGCGGAAAAGATTTGGAATTGTTACAATATAAATTATTGATAGACAATATAGTTTGGGCGTTCAGAACCTCCCTGACAATTGCGCATTATGAAGAAATGCAGAACAAACAGGCCGAGGCGCGTTCAAAAGGTAGTACCCAACGCGATATGGAAGCCGGAATGTCCAGCAGTAAGGCCTTCTCGATTAACGTGGTCAATAATATTATTGATACCACGGCAGATTACTTGAAATACCGCACCTTGTCGCGGATGACATTGATTGATCCGAGTGTGTTTGAGGAAGATGAGACTGAAAGTACCTCTCATGTAGAGTATTTTGACGGTTATGCCGAATTATGGAGTAATGACGGAAAACTTATAGGTACATATAACCCGACCTCAATGAATAGTCCGGCAACGACGGAAGGCGGTCTCGGCGCCGATGTTACCACGGCAAAAGCGACGGTTGAAACCAATGAAATGGTTGACGACAATGCGATGGGCTTGATGACAAACGAAAACAAAATCATCGGTGGAGAAAGCTTGGGCGCCTGTGTTATTACCGAAGATATGGTTATTCAAAAAGGTGAATATAAGAATGTCGGTGATGAGGGTGAGAATATATATCTCGGCTGCAATGAAGATGGTTCGGTTGTGTTAACCTCTAAAAAAGAAGATGGTTCGTTTGCGGAAGGCGTTGCTATTTCGCTGGATCAGGCTCAGACAATGCTTGATACGGTCAATGATGTGAATGACATGTACAATGATATCGTAGGCAGCTTAGGCGGCGGTTCCGGCGGCGGTTCGGATGATGCTGCCGGCGGTGGCGAAGGCGGCACTGATGATAACGGCGGCGAAGGCGGCGGTTCTGATGATGCGGCCGGTGGTGAAGGCAGCGGTTCGGATGATGCGACCGGTGGTGAAGAAGGTGGCAGTGAAGATGACGGAAACGACAGCGATTCGGATGATGACAGCGACGAGAATCAGACTGACGAAGATAAGAAAGATGAAGAAGACAAGGTTCCCGTATCAACGGTAGAATACACCGGCGTTTACAAAGGTCGTCAGTTGTATCCGGATATTATGGCTTTCTACTGCGAAATCAATGCCGAGGATATGTCGCTTGACATTACGCAGATAGAAGACTGTCTGTTAAAGTATATCAAAGCGATGCACGATGAAGATACCATTAAATCGGATGCCGCACATAAAGACTATTTGGCTTTGAAGGCTGCAGCATTGATGAGTGTTAAATCGCAGGCTGAAACCAAACAAGGAAATATTGAGAATTTCCGCACGAGTTTGGCTGAAAAATATGAAAAAGCAGCAAACACGTCTGATAACTCCCAAGGCGATAATATGGTTATAGCCGAAACGGAAGCGTTCCTGACCGATGTTATCAACGCGTTGCGTGAAATGTACATTGAAAGGATGAAGTACGAAAGCATCAATAATGTTGAAAATGTCAATTTGGAAACGGCGTTAGCTGCACAGCCGCAAGGTACTATGCTGGAGACGGTTGTGGTAACGGGCAATAAATAAAGTTGAGGACAGGAGGCCGATATGAAAAAGAAGATAGCAATATTACTCAGTAGTATACTGATAATGTATCCGTCCGTGTCCAAGGCTGATATAGATTTCCTTTCGATTGTACAGGATAAAATTGCCGAGATTCAGGAAAGAATTAATTTGGTTATGTTGCAGTATACGGGTATGCAGGTTGATTTGGCAAAGCTGGTGACCGATCGTGGTGCTTTCCTGGATGATTTGCGCAGTCAGGCTAAGGCTTTAGCCATTGATAAGGCGATGGCATTGGCAGATAATATTAAGGTTGGTGCTTTAAGTATGCCTGGTATTTCCGATAAAATAACGGCCGGTATTTATGTAACGCCTGAGTTGCGCAATGCTTTGGCCAATCAATATTTGAAACGAAGCAAAAAAAGTGATGACCTTTTCGAGCATGCGTGGAAGGAATCTGAAAAGAATAACAATTTAGCTATTGAAAATTTGGCTGCGATGTTTGCGCAGGCGATCGTTAAGCGTAATCAATTGACCGACGAATCAACCGATAAAAAAGGTAAAGGAAGCAGTGAGTCTGCTAAAAATGAACAGACCTCGGCCAAAACCACAACCGAATTTGTGCAGAAATATATGGAAATCAGTCGACAAGCCAATGAAAGATGGATAAATCTGTTGGCCTTTATTGCATTCCAAGAACAACAGCTGAGCGCTTTACAGGCTGCCGCCATTAAAGTTGACAATGTTTCTGATATTACCGGTAATTTGGATGATAATAAGGAAGATGGGCTGGCATTTGATGTGACCGGCGGTACTTCATTACTGTCTATTTATAATACCGGCGTTTCGGCATACAATAATATTAAAAACGGTGATGTCGCCGGAGCGTTCAGAGATGTGACCGGAACTGCAACGGAAGCATTCGGCAATGTCTTAACCGAGGGCGACATGACGACAATAGGCAGCTTTGTAACCGGTGTAACAGCGGGGCAAGATGCTCTTAACAGTGCCGCAAACGGCGATTGGAACGGTGCACTCGGTGCGTTGGCCGGTGGTTCATCCGATATTCTGAATATGAACGGCGAAGGCGATGTTGCCGCATTGGTTGGTGCCGGCACCGGGTTGGTCTATGGCACGGAAGATGTTATTAACGGTGATGGGAGCTTTGACAGCCTCATGAACAGTGCTTACGGCATTACGGATAATGTTGGCGATGCTCTGACTGCCACACAAAATCTCGGAGAAAGAAGTGCCGAGAAAAACGACCCGAATAGAAATAATAACGGCGAAGGAGAAAACGAATGAAAATATTAAATAAAAAAATATTGGTTTTGTTTTTGTCTTGCTGCTTTGTTACGACGAACGCACAAGCCGTTGTTAAGTTGGACTTCTTTGAACCGGTAGCTGACTTTGCACAGAAAGTGCAAAAACAAAAGAACAAGATTGAAGAAAAATATACAGCAACACTGCAAAAATTAAATGAGAAAGTGCGTAAAGCATTCGGTGCCGAAGGTGCCGCGTTGTTTGATATGGTGACCAGTCATGGTAAATATATCATCAAACAGGCTGTAACCGGTCAGCTCAGTATGAACGATTTGAATCTGTCACATTTGGTTGATGCCGTTAAATCAGAGTTAGGCAACTATAAGCTGGATGTCGAAACGTTGATAAATCTGCGTGCCGATTACATCGCCGCATTAAAATCAGCCAGACAGGCTAAGGAATTTGATATGCAGAAAGAATTGGTGGAGTTACAGGCACGTCGCGCGGCTTTAAATGAAGCTTTGGGAAACAGCGCGGGTCCGGCGCAGTTGAAACGGCTTGAAGAACTGCAAAAAGAAGAGAGTTTTGCCCGGATATCGTTGGCTGAAGGTAAGGAAAAACTGAAAACTTACGAAGCTCAAATTCAGAAAGCACAAAAAGAAAACGCCAAGATGCAAGGCTATATTGATACCATCAAAAAGACTTTGGGTGATAATATTACCGAAAGCGAGCAGGCCGATATTCGCCGCTATGAACAAGCTATGGAAATGAATAATCAAACGGTGCAGGCAATTTTGGCTGTTGTCAGCGAATATAAAGATCAGAGCGATCGCTTAAAAGAAATCCAGGCAGCACGCGCCAGTCTGAATGAAACGCTGAAAGATGCGGCGACCAAAGATTTGATTGAGGAACTGGATAAAACCGATCAGGCAATTGCCATGTTGCAAGAGCAGATTGTTAAAAATTCGGCTCAGGGCTTTAAAGAAGATATGCATGAAGAAAAAATTATCGAGCTTGGCGAAAAAATTAACAGCATTGCCGCCCAAATATCGGCAGATGCGTTAATTGCCAATTTGGACAGTCAGGTCGATGAGCTTTTCGGAAGCTTATTTACCAAGAAAGAAGAAGTTGTTAATGCATATAGCGACAAAATCAATAAACTTTTCTTGGGTCGTAATGAAGTGACTAATCCGAGAACCGTTGCCCGGATTGTCAGAGAACGTAAGAACGAATATTACTGGGCATATAAGAATATGCTGGAGAAGGTTGTCGAAAGTTATAAGGTAACCGCCGAGGCTTCGGAAAAATCGGAGGGTTGTTTGGATGCCTCTACGCAACAAGCGGATGGTTTGTTCGGCGCAATGTCAATGCGTGTGTGCAATGATATTCAAAGCGCCAAGGCGGCTATTCAGTATACCCAGATGATGTTGGCACAGCTTCGTTTGGATGCAACCGAAGATTTGCAAGGTTGGAGCGATGCTTATGCAATGGTGAGTTATGACCACGATATAGTAGGTTTGAATTTGGATAGTTATGTAATGGGCAATATGAAAATGAACGGTTTGCTGAAGCAGGCACAATCGCAAGCGGCTGACGCGCTGAACAGTGCGGCATCAGGTGCAAAGAATATTTTATGGTAAAGGGGGATGCTATGAAAAGATTTATTTTATTCCTATCTGCGCTGGTTACAAGTGTCCTTTTAAACGCAAGAGCCTTTGCCTTTATTTGGCCTGACTTTACGCCGGTAATTCCGTGCGCACCGCAGTTTTGTGCCCAATGTATTGCGGCAGATATTCCGCTTGTTTTGAGTTATGTTGAACAAGCCAAGGCAATGAAAGACCGATACATGAGCTATCTGGACACGACGTACTGGAAGCAAAAACTGGAAGCTTATGTGATGAAATTGGGCGATATGGCTCTCAGCGCTGCCATCAATAAAATTGCAAATGTTGATCGTCCGTTGGCATATTCAAGGTTAATTGCCAAGTGTAAAGTGGCCAACATGAAGAATGAATCTGAGGTTCGCGAAGCATTTATTAAACTTTTCTTGCAGTATCCGACAACCAAACCGGCAAAAATGGCCGAATATGAGGCAATCGGCAGACAATTCCAGATGGACAGCACCATTGAGGCGATTGTAACCGGTCGTGAGTTAAGCCACGAAATTGATACCATGAAACAAGAGTTAACCAAGGTTGAAAATTGTTTGATGAAGGGTGAAAAATGCGCTGAAGCCGGTATGCAGGATTGCACCAGCGCCGATGATGAAGAAAATACCTGTATGTGGAATAATGCAACGCGTGCGGCCATGCTTTATGACAAGATTATGCGCTTTAATGAATATGTTGTTGCCATCATGTCGCAATATGTCTCCGTACAGGGCATTAACACACTGGCCAGAATTCGCCGCAAGCAGGGCGGAAAGAAGAAAGGCGCGTTTTTGTTGGAACAGCCGCAAATTCTGAAACAACAGAAATATTATGCCTCCAGTACCGTGGAAATCGGCTTTGCCGCTCAAGATATCGAAGTCGAAGACGAAATGAGAGAATATATGGATTCTCTTGATAATAAACAAAATAAGATGATTGGTAATTTTGTGAAGATAAAACCGGCAAAAGGTTTTGAAACCGGCTTGGATAACAAAGATGAGGACTTGGAAGGCCAAGATGCTCTGACGGCGGTACAGGAGAATATTGATGAAGCCAAGTCGATGCATAATATGAAACAAGGTTTGAAGGGGTATCGTCGTATCTTTGAATCATATCATAATATGGAAGATTATTACAGCAAAGCATTGGGGAACTTCTATGATTCATCGATGTGCGCCATCAATATGCTGGATGCCTACTATAAAGACGGCAGTAAAGCATGGTTCGGTCGTAACTGTAAAAAGCACTCGAAAGGGTATGTTGTTTGTCAGTATGGCGCCGACGAAGCATCAAACAGTGAAAACGAATTAAATCAATATGATATTCCTTGCCCTGATAATGCCAAGAAAACGTGTTTTGTAACTTCGGTTGATAAGTTCGGTGAGCGTAAGGGTATCAGCGGTTATTTGTTGGATTTATACGACAAAGCAAAAGAAGATGACGCCGCTTTGGAGAGCGAAAGTTCCATTGTGGTTTCAAATGAAACCGAAGAAGATAACGCTTATGTGACCAAAATGAACATAGAACTTCAGACATCGGATCCGAAGGTAAAGTCAATTAAAAACGACAGCACCATCTATGTAACCGAAAAAGACGGTGATGGCGATGGCAGTGTGACGCCGATAAATAAGTTAAAGAAACAGGTCGGCGGCAAAGATCAAAACGATGCCATTGAAAAATCAGAGTTGAAGGATCCGGCGTTGGAAGAGGTGCTTACCGCTGAAAATCGGAAGGATGAGTTATTGCCATGGACATTCGGTGCGGCGGTTATGGAAGCCGTTGAAAAAGATGTTCACTCAAAAGCCGGTAAGTGGGGACAGGTTAAAGGGAATTTCCCGTTATGGAATGACCAAATTAAATTTTACGGTCAGTACATCAACGGCAAATATGATAATATCCGCAAATTCATTGTTCAGGAACCGTTTGCGGATGCAACGTTGGCTTTGGCTTCAAAAATTAACACGATTATGAAAATTGCCGAAGAATTGATTGAGGCAACGCTGAAACCGGAAGAGGTTTTACGACAGGGTTTTGCCAAGGAAATCGAAGATGCTAAAGAGTATTACGCCAAATTGCCTGATCCTGACGCGAAAATTAAGGAAGTTTTGCAAAAGCAAGATAGTACGTTGGATGGCAAAATCGCCGAATTCAAGGCGAAGGTTGCCCAATTGAACAAGAAAAAAGAGGCCTTGTTTGCAGAATTGAAAGCAACCAACGAGGCGTTAAGTGATGCGCGTGATGAATATAATAAAGCCAATGATGATATATCTTCTTCAGAAGTCACAACCGGTCGTGCAACTGAGGCTACCGATTACGGAAAACAACTGTATAAGGGGCGTAATCTGACTTCTCAGTCGCCTCAAGATCAGGTTTTTGATAATCGGAAGAGTAGAAATGCAGTGATTGAGGCAGCCGCCAAAATTACCAAGCAACAAGCGCTCCTCAATGTTAACACATTGGAAGCTAAAGTTAAAAGATTAAAAGATGAGATTGAGAAAAATCAAAATGCTCTGGAAGCTGCGCGGTCAGATTATGTAAAAGATTTCAGCAATACCGAAATCAACGCCAGAAAAGAATTGCTGGGGCAAACCAAAGAACTTGAATCGAGCAATTCTTCGGCTCTGGGCTACATGAAAGATTTGGCCGGAAAGAACCCTGCTGTGGCTTTGGCAACCGAGGTGGTTGACTGTGTTCGTCTGTATGCTCTGGAAGAAGTTACGAAGATGAACGAGAAGATTACGGCGATGGCAGAAAATAAGAGCCTGTATTACTATGATAATGCGCCTGAACTGCAGAGCGCTCATGAGCAGATGATTAATGTTATAAGTGATATAACGGCAGAGAAACTGGACGCAAAATGCGAATTAACATCGAAGTTCGGTGAAGTCATCGAAGAATTGAATTTGGAAGAATTGCTGGAGCCGGTGTATGGTATCTTCAAGAATGTGTGCGATTCAACCAACTGCAAAGAACCTGATAATGAATATTTTGTCAGCGTATTTGCCAAGGCACGCGATTTCAAATCACCAAAGGGCGCGGTTAAATTTGCTTCAGCGCCGGTTCGCGAGGTATTCCACTTTGATGTTATCGATTACGATAAAATCGATAAGCACATCGATGACACGAGAAGTATGTGGTCAAACAAGAATGTGACGATAACGGCCCAAAGTTTCTTGGATAGCGGTTTAGACATACCGGAAATCTGGAAATATATTTTGGCACGCCGCAGTTATGTGGAAAAAAGCATTGATTTGGCTGAGTTGTTCAGCACCAAGAACCCGAACAAGGCAGTCAGCCCGACACCACCGTCCGTCGCAAGCCGAGAGTTTATCCGCGGCGGTACCTATCCGTGTCTGTTAAACGGTAAATATATTGATGTTATCAATACCGGAGATTCGTTCAGATATGTGACGAGCAGCAGTTTACCGCAGATTGACGGTAAGTCCAGAATTATCACGGATTGTCATGAAGTTGTGGCGAAAAAGAACCGTCCGGTTGATGCCAAATCACTGGGCTCACCGGGATATGTTAACAACTCTAATGTTGATAACGGCACCGAGAGCGTCAGTGAGTTGAGTATGATTTTGGCTTATGTTCCGAATGTAACCGAAAGACAGGCTCAACTGTCACAGATGTTCGGCAGCACCGGTATAACAACGACAGATATGAAGCTTACATTCAACCAGTCTGTACAGATTGCGATGCAGATTATCAATGATAATACCGAACTCGGTGATAATCCGTCGCAGGATGCCCTGTTCTACATGAGCCAACGTGCATTCCTGGATAGAAACCAGTTTGGTGATTTCTTGAACCAGTACGAGATTCTGGCGGTAACGCGGAAGGCAATGGAAGAACTTGAAGTTCAAATGGATGAAGTCCGTGAGTCGGTATTGTTCGCCATTGAAGATACGGGATATACCGTTAAGGAAGATTTCGACCTTTCGGTTGATGAGGATTTTAACCTGATATCTAAAATCTTAAAAGAGCAAAAAACGACGTTCTGGAATGTGGCTAATCAGGATTTGAATAAAATCAAGGCAAAAACTTCCGGCCTAAAAGAGAAGATCAAGAAGGCTCGTCATATGTTGGATGTTATGAAAGAGGATAAAAACGAAGTCATGGCAATTTCCGGCAATGAAGATTTAGGCGAGTTGCGCGAAAACATCAAAAATCGTGAAACGGATGATAGTGTTGCCGATGAATACGGTAATGCGGAAAAAGAAAGCACAACCGAGCTGAAAGAGCTGAAACCGCCGTTCTGTGCATCATATTCATTCAACTAGGCACGGTAATTTTTACCGTGCCCTCGCGCCGGAAATAAATAAAAAATACATCAAAAATTAACGAAATGTATTTATAATACCGATTGATTATAAAAAGGATATGACGGGAGTTTATCTTGGCGGAATTGGATAGCGGTGTTAAGCGCGTGTTATTGGCCGGCAACGGCAAGGCAGAGAGCGAACCCAAAAAAGAATATCACTTTGTAACGGAAGAAACAAAGGACACGGTATCGACGAAAGAGGTGTATTTTCGTTGGCTGTCGCGTTTGGTATTTTTGTGTGCTCTGATTTCGCTGACGTTCTTTTTATGTGCTTCATTGGTGATATTTCGTTTGGCGCCGGAAATTATCGTGCAACCGCTGTTAATCATCAAACAGAGTGATTCGGAAAACATGGTGCGCTACGAGCCGATTACGGAAGATATGCAATCGTTAAAACAACTGCGAGAGATGTATATTAAGCAATACATTATCATGCGCAATACGGTTGTGGACGACCATCAGGAAATGGTCACACGATGGGGTCCCGGCGGTATTGTTAATTTCATGTCAACTCCGCAGGTTTATAATGAATTTGTCGGTATGAGTACTAAAATCGAAGCGATGTTCGACAACAGTTATTCCAGCGAAGTTAAAATCGATAAATTAGAGCGTGAAGCTGAAAACAGCCCGGCCTGGATTGTAAACTTTACAATCTATAATCTGTCGCAAAACCGTTCAAACGGTGGTGACTTAACCTTGAAAATCAAACGCTATAAAGCTTCCATAACACCGAAATTTTTCCCTGAACGGCGGTTAACCCGTATACGTCTTATCAACCCGCTTGGTTTTACGGTGGTAAAATACAGTCAAGACGAAATCAAGGAATAATTTGTTTAATTTATTTTAATCTTTTTGCTTTAGTATGACAACCAAAGGAGTATCGTATGATTGCCGCAATTTCGGTATAAGTACCTACTTTCCTTGATGAATGCCGATTCGGTAAAGATAAATTTTTATTGCAGAGAGAAAGAAATGTATAAGAAAATTTTGATACTTGGTGTCTTATTGATATTATCCGCCTGCAGTTTGTTCGGTTCTTACTATGAACCGGAGGCAGTCGGTATCGGTAAAGACGTGAACGAATTGAAACTTTCACCTTGTGCATGCATGCAAATTGAAGTGATAAAGGATGTTCCTTCTTGGTTCTGGGAAACAATTTAGGTGGATGAGCGCTCATGGCAGATCAATTGGGACAAAATAACGTACAACAAAAGATGATCGGCACCATACAGCCGAAGACGGTGGCGCGTGCCGACATGCGCAGAAATATTGCACGCAACGAAGACAGCGTTGTGGTTAACGCCAGTGAAAAGCGTTATTTGTGGACAGCGCGTGCATTCGCGGTGGTAACCGCGATTAGTTTGTGTTGTAACTTATTGTTATTGCTGACAATTTCCAATATTTTACCTCTGCATCGTGTTGAGCCGTATTTGATAACTTTGTCAGGAAAAGAAGATCAGGTGTACCGCATTATTCCGTACAGCAACAATATGAATGCGGAAAAGTCAATTACCGAAACATTTGTCAGACAATACGTTTTGCTCAGAACGACGTTATTATCCGATATTGATGAAATGGAAGCCCGTTGGCTCAGCGGCGGTGATTTGGAAGAAATGTCTTCACCGATTGTGTATCAGGAATTTCGCAAAAATACCGGCGATTTATTGCTGAAACGGATGAAGGATGAAGGTTTAACCAGTAATGTAAAATTGATTACGGTTAACGAAGTAGATGAAGGTGTGTGGCAGGTCGAATATTCGGTTGAATATCGCGTGCCGTCGGCATATGAACTCAGAAGCAAACGTTATCGTGCCAGTCTGCGTGTCAGATATGTCAGCCGCCGTGTAAAATATCAGGAACGGTTAAAGAATCCTGTCGGATTTAAAGTTGTATCTTATGGTATAAAAGAAATCAAAGAATAAGGAATTTGATATGAGAATAAGCTTTGGTAGATGGATGATGTTGTTAGCATTTCTTCTGTTGTTAGGAGGAAATGCTTCTGCCCAATTGGTTGGTCCGGATGACTTGGACCAAGCTGCAGACCAATCGAACGGAGTTAATCCGCCGATGAATCTGAACTATGCGGGTTTCAGTTCACTGGGCATGATTCAAAGTGCATGGCAGGATCCGTTGCAGAATTTGGGCGAAGGCCAAAGTAAACCGGCTTATTCCAAGTATTATTGGACACCGGATTTGGTTTTGCCAATTCGCTTGCGTGAAGGTATGATGACATTGGTGAATTTTCCGGAATGGGAAATGGTTGAAAACATTTATATCGGTGACGGCAAATCATTTACCGGTCAAATAACCGGTCCGAATACGATTTTGCTGTATCCGGGTGCCGGTGCCAATGTCGGTGTAGATACCAACATTATTATTTTCGGACGTTCCGGCAATAAATATGTATTCTACGTCAAAAGCGAAGGTGTCAATACGGAAAGATTGACTAACTCTATCATAGACATTGATGTCGTCGACGGCAACGGCGCATCCGGAGACCGTCCCAGTAGCAGCGCGGGGGTTATAGGAGGCGGCGGCTCTAGACATATTAACGCCAATGGTTTTTCTTCCGGTAACGGTAAGTCGGTTGATTCGACGTTTACAAAACGTTTCTTGAAAGAAGATTGGTTAAAGAGTATTCCGATGGATCCGGAAAAATTCCGTTTTGATGTGGAAATATATGTGCCAAATCCGGATGACGTTGTGATTGCGCCGGAACGCGTATGGCATGATGATATATTTACCTACATAGATTTAGGCGAAAAAGCCTTAAATATGGTGCAGCGTCCGATTGTAACGCTGATTGTGGAAAGAGTTGAAACGCCGGTCGGTTTCAGAACCAAAGGACCGAACAATCGCTTGATTATTGTTGAAGGTATCGGCGATATGGTTATGCGTAGCGGCAAAAGAATGGTTTGCTTGAAGATGCGTCGCTCGGATGATGATGGCTTGCAATATACCACCTATGCCGAAAATGGCGACGGATGGGATGTCGGACCGAAGATTCCGAACCAAACGCCGGGAAGCGGTAGCGGTGCGTCCGGTAGTGGTGCCAACGGCGGTGCCGGCGCTAACGGCAGTGCCGGTGCAGGTATGGGCGGCGTCGGTATGGACGGCAATGGCGGTGCTAACGGCGGTATCGGCGGCAACGGTGTTATCGGTGGGTCGCTGTACGGTGCCAACGGTATTTCGCCGGCTGATATTGATTGCAGCAATATGTATAAAGTTGACAGAGCGAATGGTACTGGCCAAAATCCGTATCCGCAGTATAAATACGGAAGCGGCTTTATGGGTGAAAACGCCGAAAGTCTTTCCATTGAACTCGGAACCGACGGTGATGTGAAGAATCTTGAACGGTTATGGCGCGATTTGTCAGGACGTTATTCTTCATTGCTGAGCGGATATGAACCGTTCTATTCCGTTGATACGCCGGCAGACGGACAGGGTAAAGAGCTGTTCCATCTGCGGGTCGGACCGGTAAAAAGTCTGGAAACAGGGGATTCTGTCTGCAGCCAGTTAGGCAGAAGTGGTGTATTTTGTAGCGTAGTAAGGGTGCAATAAGTGAGTAATCAGGGGCCATTAACACATTCGGACAGATATGTCCGCAAAACCAACAGAATAATTCTCATCGTCGGAATTGTAACGTTATGCGTATTTCTGTTCGGATTGCTGTTGCTTGGCACCGGTGAAGAAGAAGCCGAGCCGGTATATGAAATTGAAAACGGCATTGAAGGTGAAACGGATGTTAGCGTAGCACCGCAACCGAGTGCCGAAGCCGAAATTGAATTCGGCGAAGTCAATGAAAGCGAACGCCCGATTACAATGCAGCCAAATCCGGTTAACATGGGACAAATTGTTCTGGGCAACAAAGCCAGCAACGTTTTGACCATCGGAACCGACGGTAAAAAGGCTATCCGCATTATTTCGGTTGAACTTGAAGATGCACCTTTTGAAGGATTTTCCTATGAGACCGATTGTAAAGGCAGTGAGCTCAGAGGAAAACTGACTTGTCTTGTGACCATGGAGTGGTTGCCGACGATTGCGGCCAATGTTCAAAACAACTTTAAGATTATCTGGCATGAAACCAATGTCTCGGAAAGCAATGCCAAACATGACGAAGTTCCGGTCTTCGGCAGTGCCGTCACCAAAGAAGATTGCAATTATTGCGAAGGGGCGGCGCCATCGGCAGGCGGCAGAGCCGGCGGAATTGACAGTGCCGGTAAGAATGTTCGTTATGCGGTTGGTCCGGACGGCAAACAAATCGGTATTGTCGGAGAAGACGGTATTGTCCGTGATGAAAACGGTGCGGAAATCGGTCGTATCAATGCAAACGGTATGATTGTCGATAAAGAAGGCAATATTATCGGTGTGGCTTCGACCGGAAAATCGATTTTGGATGATAAAGGAAATGTCACCGGATATGTCGATGCGGAAGGTATTGCCTACGACATGGAAGGTAATGTAATCGGTCGCGCGCTTGCTGACGGCACGGTTGTCAGCGAAAGCGGCGAAGTTATCGGCAAAACGGTTGATTACGGTTATGTTTATGATGATAACGGCAATATTATCGGTCAGGTTTTGTCGGACGGTACGGTTGTTGATTTGAACAATAATGTTATCGGTCAAGTTGATGAAAACGGCCGGGTTGTTAATGAAGAAGGTCAGGTCATCGGAAAGGTGGCCAAGGCCGGTGAAGTTGTCTTTGATGATAACGGTAAGATTGTCGGTATTGTAATGCCGGATAACACGGTGGTTGATGCAGAAGGTAATGTGATCGGCCGTATGGATGAAAACGGGCAGTTAATTACCAAAAAGAAAATCGGCAAGCGCGGCTCAACCAGTCGTATGGCGCTGGATGAAAATGGCGAGATTATCGGGTACATTGATGATAAAACCGGTAATGTTATCGGTTTTAACGGCGAAGTCATCGGCAAACTCGATGCCTCGGGCAATATTGTTGATGCTGAAAACAATGTCATTGGTAAAGCCGGAGGCGATCAGGATTGGCACGATTTGGCCATTGATGAAAACGGCAATGTCATCGGTTACATTGACGGGGACGGTATTGTTCATGGAAATGAGGGCGAAATTATCGGTTACATGGACAAAGACGGCAGCATTGTCGGTGAAATACAGCAAAGTGAAAAACAGGAAAGACGATTTGCCGTTGATGCGGAAGGCAATATTATCGGCTATATCGATGAAAACGGCAACGTTATCGATGAAAACGGACAAGTTGTCGGGCACGTTGATGAAAACGGCAATATTGTGGATCTTGAAGGTAAAATCATCGGCGCGACGGGCCATGTTGATAAAAGCGGTAATTTTGTAGATCAAACCGGTAAAGTCATCGGACACGTTGATGAAAACGGTAATATTATGAGTACGACCGGCAAAATTATCGGTCGCGTCGATACCAACGGCGATATTGTTGTTAAGAAGAAAATCGGCAAAAAAG
Source organism: Alphaproteobacteria bacterium (assembly GCA_017960745.1). Taxonomy (GTDB): domain Bacteria; phylum Pseudomonadota; class Alphaproteobacteria; order RF32; family CAG-239; genus RUG410. Next base: position 16,212 of record JAGCYN010000070.1, read on the forward strand.
GCAAAAAAACGCGTATGGCGATGGATGACAAAGGCAACGTCATCGGCTATGTTGATGAAAGCGGCAATGTTGTTAATTTTGACGGTCAGGCTATCGGACACGTTGATGAACGGGGAAATATTGTTGATGAAAACGGTAGAAATATCGGTCGCGCCAGCAATGATTTCAAAGAATTAGCGCTTGATGAAAACGGTGAAGTTATCGGCTATGTCGATGAAAGCGGCAGCGTTATTGATGCGGAAGGTCGTGTTGTCGGACACGCAGACGCCGATGGCACCATTTATACCGAAAAGAAAATCGGCGAAGAGTCCTCTTCGGCACGCTTGGCTTTGAACGAAAAAGGCGAAGTCATCGGTTATATTGATGAGAACGGGAATGTTATTGACTTTGCCGGTAATGTTATCGGTCATGTTGATGAAAACGGTAATGTGGTTGATCAAAACGGCAACATCATCGGCAGTGTCGGGCATATTGATGAAAACGGCAATATTCTGAATGCCGAAGGTCGTATTGTCGGCAACGTCAATGAAAAAGGCGAAATTCTGGATAAAGACGGTAATGTTCTCGGGCGTGTCAATGCCAACGGCGAAATCACGATGAATAAAAGACTGGGCAAAGTCGGTAAAAAAGCTCGGATTGCAACGGATGCCAACGGCAATGTCATCGGTTTCGTTGATGAAAACGGCAACGTTATGAATGAAAAGGGCGAAGTTATCGGTCGCGTTGATGAAGACGGTAATGTCGTCGCTAAAAAGAAAATTGGCAAAAAAGGTAAAAAGACACGTGTTGCCAAGGATAAAGAAGGTAAAGTTATCGGTTACATTGATGATAACGGTAATGTCGTTGACTTCAATGGTGAGGTTGTCGGCAAAATTGACAATGATGGCAATGTCGTTGATGAAAATGGCGAAGTTATCGGCGAGGTTGGTGAAACGGAACAAGAACTGGCTTTGAATGAAAACGGCGAGGTTATCGGCTATATTGATGAAAACGGTGATGTGATTGATGCTAACGGCGAAATTGTCGGCGAAATTGATGAAAACGGCAATGTTTACGCCAAGAAGAAAATCGGCCATAAAGGCAAAAAAATGCGGATGGCCTTGGATGAAAACGGCAATGTAATCGGTTACATCGATGAAGATGGCAATGTGGTAGATTTTAACGGTAATGTTATCGGTCATGCGGATGAAAACGGTAATATTATTGATGCCAACGGCAGAATAATCGGTCATGTCAGCAATGAAACCAGAGAATTGGCGTTGGATGCCGATGGTAATGTGATCGGCTATATTGATGAAAACGGCGATGTTGTTGATGCCCGCGGAAACATCATCGGCCGTATGGACGAGAACGGTAATATTTTCGCTGAAGAAAGACTGGGCAAAGCAGAGGTTCAGCGCCGCTTGGCCATGGATGAAAACGGTCATGTCCTCGGGTATATAGACAGCAGAGGCAATGTGATTGACACCACCGGTAAGATTGTCGGCCAGGTTGATAAAAACGGTAATGTTATCGCCAAGAAGAAAATCGGCAAAAAAGGCAAGAAAACGCGTGTTGCTAAAGATAAGAACGGTAACGTTATCGGCTACGTCGATGACACCGGCAATATTGTCAACTTTGAGGGCGAAGTTGTCGGCAAGGTTGATGATGAAGGCAATGTGGTTGACCAAAACGGCGAAGTTATCGGCAGCATCAGCGAAACGGAACAAGAATTGGCCTTAGATGAAAACGGCGAGGTTATCGGCTATATTGATGAAAACGGTGATGTGATTGATGCCAGCGGCGAAGTCATCGGAATGGTTAATAAAGACGGCGAGATTGTTGCCAGAGGTAAACTCGGTAAAAAAGGTAAAAAGACGCGTGTCGCCAGAGATGAAAACGGCGAAGTTATCGGTTACGTTGATGATAACGGCAATATTGTTAACTTTGATGGCGAAATTGTCGGCAAAGTTGATGCCGAAGGTAATGTTGTTGACCAAAACGGCGAGGGTATCGGTAGCGTCGGTGAAACGGAACAAGAATTGGCCTTAGATGAAAACGGCGAAGTGATTGGCTATATTGACGAGAACGGTAATGTTATTAACGCCGACGGTGAGGTTATCGGCGAGGTTGATAAAAACGGCAATATTTACACCAAGAGAAAAGTCGGTAAAAAAGGTAAGAAAACGCGTGTTGCCATGGATAAAGACGGCAATATCATCGGCTACATCGATGCCGACGGTAATGTTGTAGATTTTGACGGCGAGATTATCGGTCACACGGATGATGATGGCAATGTCGTTGATAATAACGGCAACGTTATCGGCGAAGTTGATAAAGAAGAAAGAGAATTGGCCTTAGATGAAAACGGTGAAGTCATCGGCTATATTGATGACAACGGAAAAGTCATCAATGCCGACGGCGATATTATCGGCGAAGTTGATGAAGACGGCAATATATATGATAAAACCGGTTCGGTTATCGGTAAGGCCGACAAGACGAAACATGATTTGATTTATGATGATAACGGCAATGTTATCGGATATGCCGATGAAAAAGGTAATGCCATCAATATGAACGGGGATATAATCGGCAAGGTTGATGCCGAAGGCAATGTCGTTAATAAAAACGGTGAAGTTATCGGTAAATCCGGTGGCAGTCAGAAAGAGTTGGCCGTTGATGAAAGCGGCAATGTCATCGGGTATGTCAATGAGCACGGCAATGTGGTTGATTTTGACGGCAATGTTATCGGCAAAGTAGATGACAGCGGTAATATTATCGGCGCTAAAGGCGAAGTAATCGGTCGGGCGCGTAAAAATACGTCGGCTTCCGGCTCAAGTACGGCGCCGGTTATCGGCTCTACCGGCGAGGGCGTATCGCTGGCTTTAGATGAAAACGGTAATGTTATCGGTTACATTGACAGCCGAGGTAATGTGATTGATTTCAATGGCAATGTAATCGGTACCGTCGATGACAACGGCACAATTACGGATAAGAACGGTAAGGTAATCGGTCGTCGCGGTAAGCGTGGCAGAGTAGCCAAAGATGCAAACGGTAAAGTCATCGGCTATGTTGATGAAAAAGGTGTGGTTCGCAATCAAAAGAATGAAATTATCGGTCTTGCCGATGCCAGCGGCAATATCCGCTCTTTCGGTGTTCAGGTTTCCGGTTCGCTGTTGAATTCCAATATGATACCGATTACACCGGCAGGAAAAGTTTTGGGCACCATGAATAACCGCGGTGAAATTGTCAGCCAGCAAAAAGTTGTCGGCAAGATGCGTCCGAACGGCTTGGTAACGGATGTCACCGGTGCAAAGATATTGGCGAAGGGCGTTATTCCGGGCAATATTGTAAACTGGGGATGCGATTTCCGCTATCGCTTGGATAAGGACGGCGTTGTTCGTCAGGGCGAAGAAACCACCACACATAAAGTTTTTGCCGACGGCACAATTTGGTCTGCCGACGGTCAGTTCTTAGGAAAAGTGATAGAAACCGGAAGTATTTATGACGGTCAATGCAATTATTTGGGCGAAGCTTCGGCAGACGGCTATGTTCGCGACAGTAAAAATCGCGAAATCGGTTGCTTAAATCCGGACGGAACGGTGCTTGACTTAAAAGAACCGCGAATTAAAGGACATTTGGTAAAACCGGCGATGATTGTTTCCAACAGCAATTTCCAAGCACTCGGTGTTTTGGATAAGAACGGTGTGTTGTACAATAAAGAAGGTGCGCCGGTTGCCTGTATGAATGATTTTGGCGATATGTATGACCGCAATAACGTGTTTATCGGCACGGCACATCCGATGAAATATGCTTATAAGTTTGACGGTAAACCGCTCGGCTTATTTGATCAGAACGGTGGTTTGCAAATTCCGGGCGTAACGGGTGCACACGTTGTTCTTGATAACTTGATTGCGGATGCCAACCAAAAAATTATCGGCTATGCCATGCCGGAAATCAACATACTCTATGATTCGGAAAATAATAAAATCGGACACTTGTTCCCTGACGGTGTTGTATACAGCCCTGAAGGTGCACCGGTCGATAACTTTAACGGTGGTAAAGAAGGTGTTTATAACGGAAAAGCGGCACGCTTTATATATCCGCAACAAGTCATTGATGTCGATGGTGTCAACATCGGCAGAATAAGCTATGACTTGAACGTGTTGGCCAGCAAAGGCGGTGCACCGCTCAGTCGAGCCAATACCAAAGGGCAGGTTTTTGATGATAAAGGACATTTAATCGGCGCCGTGGTCCCTCAAGGCAGCGGACGCTCTTATTCCGGTTTATATTTGGGAAGCGTTGCCTCAACCGGTGAAGTGGTGCAAGCGGAAAAACTTGAAGATGCATCCGGAAAACGTTACAGCCAGGGCGAAATTATGGGACACGCCATTCCTGACGGTCATATTATCAAGGACAGACAAATCATCGGGGAGATTGTGCCGAGCAATTTAATGGTTGATGTATTCGGCAATCCGGTCGGTATTGCCAATGACCACGGCCAAGTGATCAGCCCGAGCGGCCGCATTGTTTCAGAGTTGTTGCCGGGCGGCGGTAATAAGGACAATTATGTGGCCAGACAGGACGGTATTGTGATTGATTTCAGCGGTAATGTCATCGGTGTTGTGGCGCCGGACGGAGCGTTTATGGATACCAAGCATATTGTCAACGGTCGTGTTCTTGCCGATGGTAAAGTTATCAGCAATGACGGCAAGTTCTTAGGTGAAGTTGTCAGCGGGGATATTGTTATCGGTAATGATGATAAAGTAAAAGGACATGTTGAATTTGACGGCAAGGTATATCAGAACGGTTTGGTTGTCGGACGCATTTTAACCGACGGTTTGGCAGTTGACAGTCAAAATAATATTATCGGGCACACATATTCAATCGGAAATGCCATTCTTTCCAATCGGGGAGAATATATCGGTCGTTTGTCGGGCAACGGCAGAGTCATCGGTCATGATAATACGGAAATCGGATATTTAAAGAGCAACGGTTCGTTTGTGGATATGGATAAGAAAGTTTCGGGATACAGCCTCCCTGAAGTAGCGCGGAATAGGAGAAACTAAGAATGTTTAAATTAGCAAAATATCTGAAAATCATTCTTTTTTCATGCGTTTTAACGTATACCGTTCCGGTTTGCGCTATGGAAATTACCGCCATTGACTTTAACGGTAATATCATCGGACAAGTGATTTCAACCGGTTTGGTGATTAACGGTAACGGGGAAAATATCGGTACAATCACGGCAGACAGTTTGATTGTGAACAATGAAGGTGATATTATCGGCGGTGTCGTGCCGCAAGGTATTGCCATCGGTATGGATAACCGCTTTTTGGGAAAAATTCACGGCGATGGCGTCGTGCGCAGCTTGGGCGGTAAAGATTTAGGTAAAACTTTGCCGAACGGTTTAATTATCAATGCTCAATCAGAAGTTATCGGTGCGGTATTGTATCCGGGATTGGTATATTCTCCTTCGGGGCAAACCATCGGTCGTGTAACCGGTGCCGGTGTTTATACCAACTTAGACGGTAAAGAAATCGGTTTTATTTCGGCTAACGGTTACGCTTATCGCAAAACTGGCGAAGAATATGTTTTGGACGGTCGTTTGATTTCTTCTAAAATGGTGGTGTCGCAACAAGGTAAATTTATCGGCAGTTTGGCACCGACGGGAAAAATTATTGATTTTGAAGGTAAAGAAATCGGCACCATTCATGCCAACAATTTTGCGTATAATGATCAGGGCGAAATTTTCGGTCGTATGGTGAACACCAGTTATGCTTTTGATTTAACCGGCAAATATGTCGGTTTGGTAACATATAACGGCGAAGTCTCGAAAAACGGTCGTGTCATCGGTTACTATCGGGCAGACGGTAACATTGTTGA
>JAGCYN010000010.1 GCA_017960745.1 Alphaproteobacteria bacterium
AAGGCCGGTGTGAAATATATGACTGTATATGCTTTTTCAACCGAAAATTGGAACCGTGATCCGGAAGAAGTTGCCACTTTGATGGATTTGCTGCGCCACTATTTGGACAGCAGTTTCAAAGAATTGCAGGAAAATAATGTCCGCATTAAGTTTATCGGCGAAAGAGAAATGTTGGCGCCGGATATCATTGCCAAAATGACCAAGATTGAAAATGATACGGCGTCGAATGATGAAATGACGCTGTGCGTGGCGTTGAGTTACGGCGGGCGGCAGGAAATTGTGACTGCCGTCAAGAAAATTGCGCAAAAAGCGGCTGACGGCCGTTTGAAGGTCGCGGATATCCAAGCCGAAACGGTTGCGAATGCCTTATATACGCAGGGTATTCCCGATCCGGATTTGATGATTCGCACCAGCGGCGAAATCCGTATCAGCAACTATTTATTGTGGCAGTTGGCTTATACGGAATTTTATTTTTCAGATACGTTATGGCCGGATTTTTCGCCGGAGGAGTTGGAAAAAATTATAGGAGAATATCAAACAAGGGAGAGAAGATATGGTAAGTCGTAAATTTGGAGCGATTACAAAAAGGGTGTTGGCTGCTATCGTTATGATTCCGATAGCAATAGAAACACTTTATATGGGAAGCCCGTATATTGAGGCTTTGGCGATTATCGTCGGCGGTTTGCTCGCTTGGGAATGGGCCAATATGCTGTCGTCTTCTCACACATCTTCCAGCTACGTGACAGCCTACATGATGGGGCTGTCGGTGGCCGTTTGGGGAAATAACCCGCCGTTGATTTTCTCCATGTTGGCGATTATCTCGTTTTTTGTTTGGGTTATTGCTTATAAAGAAAAACATCGTGCTTTGATAACACTGGGCGTACCTTATATTTCAATTGGTCTGGCAACACTGGTATGGATTTATCTCTCCTTTGATCCGAGTGAGGGCAATTTTGACCCGCGCTATAACTACAGTTTTGTGATGACCTTGTGGTTCTTCCTGATTGTCTGGAGTATGGATATCGGCGGTCTGGTGGTCGGTTGCAATTTGCGCGGACCGAAATTGGCGCCGAAGATCAGCCCGAATAAGACATGGTCCGGGCTTTGCGGCGGTATTTTGTTGGCAATGTCGGTCAGCATTATCTTTATGTATTTCTGCACGCAAGTTATGGAAATTCCTTTTTATGATTTCAGCAAATTCCGCTATATTTCTTTTTCGTTCAAGCCGATGCATTTGCGTTATGAATGGAATGTCAACAGCCAGATGTTTTATGCTGTTGTGGCCGTGTTCATTGCCATCTTGGCACAAATCGGCGACTTGATTGAATCGGCAATCAAGCGCGTTGCCGGCGTGAAGGATTCGTCAAAGCTGATACCGGGACACGGTGGGGTGTTTGACCGTGTTGACGGCTTGATTTTTGCATCACCGTTTGTGTATCTGTTCTTTGTTTATATTTTATAAGAGGCGTCAATAATGGAGAATTTGCTCAATATTGTGTACTATGTTATTCCCTTTATTATATTATTGGGACTTTTGGTTTTTGTACACGAATTCGGACACTTTATTATTGCACGTCTGCTGAAAGTGAAGGTTGTCGTTTTTTCAATTGGATTCGGCAAAGAATTATGGAGCCGTATGGACAGTTACGGTACAAAATGGAAATTGTCGGCAATACCGCTGGGCGGCTATTGCCAGTTTTTGGGTGATGCCGATGCCTCATCTTCAACAGTTGACGGTAATTTGGATGCATTATCGGAAGAAGATAAAAAAGGCGCGTTTCCGTTGCAACCGACATGGAAAAAAATTGCCATTGTGGTGGCCGGACCGTTGTTCAACTATTTATTTGCAATTCTGATTTTTATTGCTTTGTTTTACAGTTTCGGGCGGATGGTTTACCCGTCGGTTGTCGGCGAAGTGATGAAAGGTGAGGCGGCGGATGAAGCCGGCATTCAGGTCGGGGACGTTATTGTTGCCCTTAATAATAAACGGACACCTGATTTTCAAACGCTCAGCAATGAGGTGTCTTTATCCGAAGGCGATGAAGTCAATGTGGTTGTGGAACGCCCGAGTGTTGCCGTGCTAAAAGCCGATGATATGGGCGTATTTAAGGATAAAGTTTTGGGCTTGGTATCCGTGATGCGGGAACGATCACCGCGTACTTCTGTTTTTTATCCGGCGATGCCAATTGTGGCCCATGTTCTGCCCGGCAGTCCGGCGGATAAAGCAGGCTTTAAATCCGGAGATATTTTGAAAAGCATCAACGGCGAGCCTATTAAAAAATTTGAAGATTTATATGATTACGTTGTGGCTCACAGAGATGATGAATTTGAGATAAAATATCATCATCCGCTGTTTTTAAAAGTCAGATTAAAAGATACGCAGTATGAAGAGAACGGTGTGAAAATCAAACGTCGTATGTTGGGCGTACGTTCTCAGTCAAGTATGACGTTTACGGAAACGATGGGTTTCGGTAAGGCTGTAAAAGAAGGTTTTAAAGAAGCTTATGATTTGACGGTTACCACCTTGCGTGGTGTGGCTCAAATGTTAACAGGTCGTCGCGGCGGTAAAGATGTCGGCGGGATTATCCGAATTGCGGAAATGTCCGGCGATATCAGCAAGACCGGCGGTTTATTAAGCTTTATTTATTTTATGGCACTTCTATCGGTAAATTTGGGACTGGTCAATTTATTACCGATACCGGTGCTGGATGGCGGCAGTTTGGTTATTTATTTAATTGAGCTGGTTACGCGTCGCGAATTGAAAGCCGAAGTTAAAGACTGGATTTTTAAGTTCGGACTTTTAATAATTTTAGCAATTATGGTTCTGGCTACATGGAACGATATTGCGCATTTAATCAGTCGTTGGTTTGATTAATTAAGGAAGAGAAAATGAAAAAAACAATATATGTCGGTTTATTGACAAGTATGATTGCCTTTCAAGCTCATGCTGCCAACTATAACATCAAAAAAATTGAAGTTGACGGGTTGCAACGTGTTGAGAAGGCAACGGTTTTATCATATTTGACTTTGCAAAATAATACGACCGTATCTCAGGAAGAATTGGAACGTGCATTCCAAAGTCTGTATAATACCGGTCTGTTCAGCGATATCAATTTTGATACAACCACCGCGAACGTTTTGAAAATAAACGTCAAAGAAAATCCGATTATCGGTAAACGTGCTTTTGACGGCAATGACAAAATCAGTGATAAGATTTTGGAAGGCGAAGTACAGTTGGGTGCACGTTCGGTTTACGATAAAGCGAAAGTACAGCAAGATGTTCAAAGAATTCTTGATGTATACCGCAAGGCCGGTCGCTATTCGGTAACGGTTGAACCGAAAATTATCGAGCGCGATGAAAACCGTGTGGATTTGATTTATGAAATTGATGAAGGTGCGGCGGCTAAGATTGAAAAGATCAATTTCTTGGGCAACAAACACTATTCCAATTCTGATTTGCAAGATGAAATCATGAGCAAAGAAAACCGTTGGTATCGCTTTTTCAGCTCTTCCGAAATATACGATGCCGAAAAAATGGAATATGATAAAGAATTGCTCCGCCGTTTCTATACAAGCCGCGGCTATGCTGACTTTACGGTACATTCTGCCGTTGCGGAATTAAGTGAAGATCAAAAATCTTTCATTTTAACCTTCACTTTGGACGAGGGACCGCGTTATGAAATCGGTAAAATAGATATTATCTCCAACATCAATGGTGTTGAAACCAAAGATTTATTCAAAGATTTAGAAATTGACACCGGTGATTGGTATGATGCCGAAGCCATTGACAAGAGCATTATCGAAATGACCGAACATCTCGGTAAAAAAGGTTTCGCTTTTGTTGACATTACACCGGAGTATATCCGCGATACCGAAAACAATAAAATTGATGTTAACTTTATTATTGATGAAGGCGAGAGAGTGTTCGTCAACCGCATCAACATTACCGGTAATGACCGTACTTTAGATGAAGTTATCCGTAGAGAGTTCCGCTTGAACGAAGGCGATGCCATCAACGTTTCGAAATTACGCGATTCGCGTCGAAATATTGAAAACCTGAACTTCTTCAGCAAGGTTGATGTTCAAACGGATATGGTCGGTCCGAATAAGGCAGACGTTGATGTGAATGTTGAAGAAAAGTCAACCGGTTCGTTTAATATCGGTGTCGGTTACTCAACAACCAACGGTGCTTTGTTGCGTGCCGGTATTGCGGAAAACAACTTCCGCGGCCGCGGTCAGGAATTATCTTTGAGTATGGGTATTTCGCAAAGAAACAAAGACTATACGTTGAGTTTTACCGAGCCGTATTTCTTAAATCGTCGTTTAAGCGCCGGCGTGGATTTGTTTATGGAAGATCAGGACTATGAAGATGAGGCTTCTTATGATACCCGTACCATCGGCGGACGCTTGCGTTTCGGTTGGAAATATAAGGATCGCTTCTTCCACTATGCCCGTTATGAGCTCAGCAGCAGCGAAATTAAAAACGTTAAGGAGAATGCTTCTGAGTATGTTAAGGCCGAAGCCGGTAAAGCAACAACGTCATCGGTCGGTGAAACGTTTGTGTATGATCATCGCGACAGCATGATTAACACCAAAGAAGGTTATTACCTGTCATTTGGTCATGATATTGCCGGTTTGGGTGGCGATACCAAGTACAATCGTCTTGATGCGAAAGCATACAAATTCTATACAATTGCCGATTACTATACCTTCAAGTTCTTCGCAACCGGCGGTTATATAGCCGGTTACGGCAACAAGAAGATTCGTATGTCTGACCGCTATTACTTAGGCGGAAGCAACATGCGCGGTTTTGAATTTGCCGGTATCGGTGCCCGCGATAAGCGCACCGACGATGCTTTGGGCGGTAACTGGATGATGTATTCCGGCGCCGAGCTGACCTTCCCGATCGGCTTGGATGAATTGGGCGTTAAAGGCAGAACCTTCTGGGATGTCGGTATGCTCGGTAAACCGGATCATTACAACAAAGAAAAAGTTTATTATTCATCCAAAATCAGACAATCTATCGGTTTCGGTTTCGACTGGATGTCGCCGATGGGTAAAATCAATATCGACTTCGGCTTCCCGATTGCCAAGACACGTTACGACGAGAAAGAAGTCTTCCGTCTGAACTTCGGAACCAGCTTGTAGGAGATAAGGATGGTTGATAAGAGTTTTTATCAATGCAAAGAGGGGGTAACTTTGGCTCAAGTGGCCGAAGTTACCGGCTCTCGGTTAGAAAATTCCTCTGCCGGCGGCGAGCAAATTGCGCATATTGCCACCATGCAAAGCGCCACGGCTGAGGATATATGCTTTTTCTATGACCGCAAAAGCAAAGAAAAAGCTGCAGCCATTAAGGCCAAAGCCTGCGTCACAACCGAAGATTTAAAGCAATTCGTGCCGGCAGGTGTGATTCTGTTACTGGCGGATAATCCGAAAGAAGCATTCCTGCGTTTGAACGAATTTATGTATGCCGAAAAACCGGTGGAGCGGACAATTGATGCCTCGGCAAAAATTGCTTCCAGTGCCAAGATTGGTCAAAACTGCGCTATCGGTGCCTATGCCGTTATCGGTGAAAATGTGGTTATAGGCGATAATTGCGTAATTGAACCGCATGCCGTGATTGCACATGATTGCCAAATCGGCAGCGATTGCCGGATTGGTAGCGGCGCAATGATTGCTTACAGCCATATCGGTCATCATTGCTATATTTACAGCGGCGCGCGCATCGGACAAGACGGCTTCGGGTTTCAAACCATCGGCGGACAACATCACCGTATTCCGCAGTTGGGACGCGTGATTATCGGGAACTATGTCGAAGTCGGTGCCAACAGCTGCATTGATCGCGGAGCGCTTGATGATACGATTATCGGCGATGGCAGCAAGATTGATAATCTGGTACAGATTGCACATAATGATCGCTTAGGACGCGGTTGTGTTATTGTGGCACAGGTCGGTATTGCCGGCAGCTGTAATTTAGGCGACTATGTGGTCCTCGGCGGCCAGGTCGGTTTGGCTGATCACCTGAATGTCGGCAGTGGCGCACAGGTTGCCGCGCAATCCGGTGTGATGCGTGATATTGAGCCGGGAACGGTGATGATGGGTAGTCCGTGCGTTCCGTTCAAAGACTTTATGCGCCAAGTGTCGTTTTTACAAAGAAATTCAAAAAAATAAGAGGAAATAATGTCGGAAAATACAATATACAATATTGATGAAATTATGAAGATGCTGCCGCATCGTTATCCGTTTTTGTTGATTGATCGTTTGGAAATTGAAGAAAACGGTGTGAAAGGTATCGGGTTGAAAAATCTGACGATGAATGAGTTGTTTTTTCAGGGGCATTTTCCGAACAATCCGATTATGCCGGGCGTTTTGCAGCTTGAAGCAATGGCGCAAACCGCCGGTTGTATTGTGATGAGTGCCGAACCGGATTACGCCACCAAGAAAAAGAGTGTGCTTTTTATGTCTATTGATGGTGCCAAATTCCGTAAACCGGTACGTCCGGGCGATCAGATGAAAATGTATTTGGAAAAGACGAAAGTTCACCATAATATCTTTGTTTTCCACGGCGTATCAAAGGTTGATGACCAAGTTGTTTCCGAAGCTGATTTAACGGCAATGGTTGTTGACGGCTAGCACGTAATCGGCAGACGCAAATACAGAAAGCTCCGAAGCTGAAACTTCGGAGCTTAATTTTGTTGACAAAAAAAAGATAATATGGCAGTATCAACCCTAATGTTTAACCAATTTACACATTTTTATGAACAAGCATTTTATCGGTTACTCATACGTTGAGTACAAAGGGTCGGTACATCGTGCGACTTTCGAGTGTGATGAAGATGGCAGAGTGTTTTACAGCATTTGCTTTATCGGCAAAATGAAAGACATTCGCGGTCCGTTAAAACAAGAGAATGTTATCATCGCCGACAAAGCGGAACAGATTCGGTTGATTTCTGATGCGCCTGTGATGCTGGTATCGGGCAAACAACAACGGATCCCGCGTGCGGTTGCTGTCGAAATGATGAACGGTTATCTGATACGCAAAAGCGATATGCGTGCCGAGGTACCCACAACGCGACGAAACAAGTTCACCGCCATTATGGCCAACTCCGGCTTTGTTCGCAAGGAACTGCAACGGCTGTGAACGATGCTTTTAAAACCACAAAGCTCCCGAAGAAAATCGGGAGCTTTCTCATATTTAAAGCATTATACCCTAAGCGCTTTTTTGCCAACCACGCAAGATATAATCACTCAATTTTTCATTGAAAAATGAGGAATCGGTAACGGCCTCACCCTCGGCAATTTTTGCCTGATCCAGTAACAATCTGGATACTTCTTCAACAGTTTCCTTTTGCGATTCATCCGTAATGTTATCAGCCAGCTTGATAATCAGCGGGTGATACGGGTTGACTTCAAGGATTCGCGAGCTGGCAAAGGTTGTCGATTGCTGATGATTGCGCATCAGGCGTTCCAGATGGATGCTCATTTGACCGTTTTCAACCGTCAGACTGACCGGACTGTTGGTCAGTTTTTCGGTCGGGACAACTTTACTGACTTCATTTTTAAACAATTCAGCCAGAAAATCAGTCAATTTTTTCAATTTAGCCTCATCGGCTTTCGGCGCATCGCGTTCCAGTTTCAAATCAATATCGGCCTGCGAGATGTGCTTGAGCGGATAGCCTTTGTAGTTGGTTAAAACCTGTACCCAAAATTCATCAATCGGATCCACCAGAAGCAAAACCTCAAGATTCTTTGCCTTGAAAGCCTCTAACTGCGGGTTATTGCGCAAAGTCGGAATATCATCGCCGGTAATATAATAAATGTTGGTCTGGCCTTCCTGAACACGGGAAATATACTCATCAAGCGAAGTTAAATGTTCGGCATCATTGGTTGAATAAAAACGCGACAGCAACGCCACTTCTTCGCGGTTCATTCTGTCTTCGTAAATGCCTTCCTTGAACGCCACGCCAAAAGTTTTCCAAAACTTCATATAGTCATCATAATCTTCCGAACGTTTTTTCAGTTCTTTCAAAACGCGACCGACGGTACCGTTTTTAATTTTGGCGATTAGTGCATTTTGTTGCAGCATTTCGCGTGAAATATTCAGCGGTAAATCGGCGCTGTCGATAATTCCTTTAACAAAGCGCAAATATGCCGGCATCAAATCATCGACTTTATCGGAAATAAAGACGCGATTAACGTACAATTTCAAACTTTGTTGGCGATCCGGCTGGAACAAATCATAAGGTGCTTCGGACGGAATATACAACAATCCCGTATATTCAATACTGCCTTCAGCTTTGAAATGCAACCGCATCCACGGTGTATCGAAATTGCGCGAAATATGGTGATAAAACTCGTTATATTGATCATCGGTAATATCAGCCTTGTTCTTGGTCCAAAGCGCCGAACCCTCGTTAATGTTTTCTTCGCCGACTTCGCCCAAATCCAACACAATCGGGTAGTTGATGTGGTCGGAATAAGTGCGGACAATATGGCGCAGATAAACCGTATCGGTAAAATCTTTGGCATCGTCTTTGAGATACAACTTGATATCCGTACCGATTTTTTCACGCTCGGTTTCGGTAATTTCAAAACCGCTGACACCGTTTGAGGTCCACAAATACGCCTGTTCTTCATCGGCACGACGCGTGGTTACCTCGACTTTATCAGCCACCATAAACGCTGAGTAAAAGCCGACGCCGAACTTACCGATTAAATCAACGATAGAGCCGTTATCCTTGGCATTATTGATAAAGTCTGCCGTACCGGATTTGGCAATGGTTCCCAAGTGATTAACCAAATCATCTTTGTTCATACCGATACCGTTATCGCTGATGGTCAAAGTGTTGGCCGTACTGTCCGGCTTGATAACGATTTTGAATTCGCCGTTATTTTTGGCAATGCCCGGATTGGTTAAAGCATAATAACGGAGCTTGTCGCAGGCGTCGCTGGCATTAGAAATCAATTCTCTTAAAAAAATGTATTTTTCCGAATATAAAGAGTTAATAACAATATCCAGCAGTTTGCTGACTTCTGTTTTGAATTTCTGTTTACTCATGACTTATTCTCCCGTCAATAACTGATAGATATATGGGGTTTCTTTTGCGCCGGCGCAAGATGTTGCACGAATTTTTTTATTTCAGCTTCGGTTCAATAACATATTCGCAATGGTGAAGGATGTACGCAAGCTCAATTTTATGGCTGAACGTGGAAACGGAAGTAAAATCATATCCTTCTTCTTCAGGCAACACCAGAGAGCGCAACAAATAGGTATATTCAATACGCTGGTCATTATCAAAGGAACAACGATAGGTAAACTTTTTATCTTTTAATTTTTCAAGTTGCTTTCTATCGGCTTCTGATTTCACTCTAAGTTTGGAAATATCCGGTTTCGGGACAAACAGGGTGAAATAATAAAGACAGTTTGAATTTTCATCCGGACCTTCTATCCGCCGATAAATTGTGCCTTCTTGGACTTTTTCTTCAGAGGCGATCGGCTTGCAATCCCGAAGGACGCGGCGAAGTTCTTTGGTGTTATCAATTTCATCTCGTGTGAAGCGGCATAAATCCGAGTTCTGCATGATTTCAGAGGCTTTAAGATAGTCTTTATCCTTGTTTAAGGCAAAGGTATCTTTGACTAAAGAATATTTTTTCCGGGTATATTGACGCAACGCATCGGCGTATTCGGCTGCGGTTTCACGCGGCAAAGTGCAAGCTTGTTCAATATGCACATAATAGTCGGTATCGACAACAACGAGCAGAAAGCATTTTTTATCTTCGTCTTCCCGGACGATATAACGGATTTTTGATTCGATACCGTCTTTGGTCATTGATTTAATCTCATTATACTCGCTGCAAGTTTCCAAACTGTCTAAAAATTCCGCCGGCAATTCCAATGTCGGTGCCATTTTATCAATATTGAGAATCTGGGCTTTTGCCGGCAGGGCAATCATTAAAAAGGAAATTAAAAAATATAATCTACGCATTGATTTTTCCTTTTGTTAATCAGAAATGATACAATTCTGTTGGAAGAATTCGGTTAATTTTTGTTGCATCGGCGCCAAATCGTTTATCGCCTCACTTAAAGCCGCCATACTGTTGCCGGCCGGGATAATCATTCCCTTAAACAGGGAAATCAGCTCGCGTCTTTGTGCCGGATTAAGCGCACAGGTGAACACAATAGATTGTTCACCCATATCTTCACCGCCGAAAGAAGCGGCCAGCATTTTTGAGAAAACAATATTGATTTTTTGTTCAAAGTTGCAAAGACCGCCGCTACGCCCCTTAATATTGTAAGTAATAGAAGCATTATCCAAAGACTGTGTTTCGGTATATGAAGAGCAATTTTCCAAGTGTTGACGGACTTTCTTATAATTATCAATGGCGCTGTAAGAGGTTTGACAATATTTTTCATTATTGAAAATATCGGCAACGGCAACAAAGTTTTTATCTTGCATCATCGTTTGCATATTATCGGTGGTAAATTCGGTTACTTTAAGCACCTCTTTCATGGCAGTAACATATTGTGTGAGTGTTTGCTCATCAAAGCGACATACCGATTTATTGCTGCCGCTCTCGGCATCACCGGAAGTTTCAAAAATGCATAAACCGTCCTCTTGTCCGATGACGCGATACATATATGAATATTTCTGGCCGGCCACATCGGTGGTATCACCTTCCTTATAAGGCGTACAGGTTTCCAAATGCGCAATAAAAGCTTCAGACATCTTCAGTTTGGATATAATTGATGACATATCCAGATTAAGCTGTGCCGAAGCTGTTGTTGTGATGAAGGTAAAGAGAGCGAAAAGAAGAATTTTTTTCATTTTTTAATCCTTAATGACAATACGTTCAATATCAGCGCCGACGGCCTTAAACTTTTCTTCCAGATGTTCATAACCGCGGTCTAAGTGATAAACACGGTTCACAATGGTTTCGCCTTCCGCAAACAAGCCGGCTAAAATAAGGGCAAAAGATGCTCTTAAATCGGTTGACATCACCGGCGCCGCCGACAATTTCGGAACACCGCGCACAATTGCCGAAGCATGACCGTGAACATTGATGTTGGCACCCATACGCATCAATTCCGGAATATGCATAAAGCGGTTTTCCCAGATACTTTCGGTAATCATGGCAGCGCCGTCGGCAATACACATTAAAGCCATAAATTGTGCCTGTAAATCGGTCGGAAATCCCGGATAATAATCGGTATAAATATCCTGTCCGACCAGATGGGCATTTTGGGCATCGACAATGATGCTGTTCGGGGTGGTTTCGATTTGAACGCCGACCTTGCGCAGAATATCCAACGGACACTGCAAGTGTTCCGGATTGGCGTTAATCAGCTCCAAGCGGCCTTTGGTCATGGCAGCGGCCACGGCATAAGAACCGGCCTCAATGCGGTCGTTGATAATTTCGTGGGTTACGCCGTAGAGTTTATCCACGCCTTGAATGGTTAACGTTGAGGTGTTTTCTCCTTCAATTTTGGCACCCATTTTATTCAATAAGTGAATCAAATCGGCTATTTCCGGCTCTTTGGCGGCATTTTCAATGATTGTTGTGCCCTCAGCCAAAGCGGCCGCCATTAAAATATTGCAGGTTGCACCGACGGAAGCCGAGTGGAACGAAACCCGTGCGCCTTTTAAGCGTCCGTTGACATCGGCAATGACATAGCCGTTTTTAATTTCAATTTGAGCGCCCATCTGTTCCAACGCCGAAAGATGAATATCCATCGGCCGTGCGCCGATAGCACAACCGCCCGGCAAAGACAGTTCCACATGTCCGTATTTGGCAAGCAACGGACCCAAAACGTAATATGAAGCGCGCATTTTACGCACATAGTCATAAGGCGCTACCAAGCTGGTCGGCTTCGGTGTACAATAAGAAATTGTTTGCGTCAGATGACCGTTGCATTGTTCTTCTTTGATTTCAATCTGGGTACCGAGTTGTAACAACAGACTGTTCAGGGACTTAATGTCTGACAGAAAAGGAATGTTTTTGATTTTAACCGCATCTTCGGTCAGCAAAGTGGCACATATAATCGGCAAAGCGGTATTTTTGGCGCCGCTGATATAGACCTGTCCGAATAACTGATTGCCGCCGATAATTTTAATCTTGTCCATAATGTTGTTCCTTTTTCTTTTCTGCCTTTAATTTAGCGATCTCTTCCTGCTGCTTTTTGCGTTTGGCAATATTCTTCTGTAAGGCTTTTGCCTCTTTTTCAAAGCGGATTTGTGCAGCCGTCTTTTGTTTTTCCATGAAATTCTCCATAAAACATCTTACGGGGATTGTAACAAATACAAATCCTGCCGACCAGCTAAAAATGATTTTATGAACAATGTTATAAGCAAAATTACATTTGATTATTGCTTAAAAACGGTATCGGTTTTTGCACCACGCCCGATTGTCCGGCACGCAACTGTTTCAAAGCACTTTCCGTGCTTAATGCGGATACCGGTATCCGGTTTACGGAAATGCCTCGCCCGTAAGGATAAAATCTCGGGTGCTGTTTTTGCGGATAGGATATCGGTTCGCCGACCAATTCATCATTTTTATATACGGCATCCAACATCAAATCACCGTTTTCATAGTAAAATCTGGCCGTTCCTTCCTTTTTTCCCTCAACATAATTGATTTCGGCATAAAGGTTGCCGTTTTTGTAATAAATACGGATAATGCCGTCAAGCTGACCGTCGGTGTAATTTTCTTTTCTTTCGAGAGTGCCGTCGGCAAAATAGGCAACACTTTCGCCCTGTAATCTGCCCTGAATATAACTTTCGGTACGCATCAACCGGCCGTTTTCATAATAGGAATAGCGTCCGCCTTCCAAAATGCCGTTACGATAGAAACTGCGTAGGCTGACATGACCGTCTCCATAATAGAGAAGTTGCTGACCTTCCGGTTTGTCATCAATGAAATTGGTTTCGCTGTACGGCTGACCGTTTTCATAATAAACGATTGATAAACCGTTGAGCATGTTGTGCTGATAGCTTTCGGAGCGTGCCAACTGACCATGTTCGAAATACGATTTTGAAATGCCTTCGCGTTTACCTTCGCGGTACAAAGCTTCGGATTCCAGTTTACCACTCGGATAAAACAATTTAACCGAACCGTAGCGTTTGCCGTTCACATAATCTTCATGAGAAGCCACTTTGCCGTTTCTGTAATAGGATATCAAATAACCGTTTAGCTCGCCTTTTTTATAAATTCCGTGCGCTTTAACGGCACCGTCCGGATAATAAAAATGCATCAATCCGCTCAGCTTGCCGTCAGCAAAATTGGCATCTTGCAACAAAATTCCCTGATCATCAAAAACTTTGGAAACACCTTCAAGTTCGCCGTTTTTGTAATTTTCTTCAATATAGAGCTGTCCGTTCGGATGATATTGTTTGCGTTTGCCGTCCAACTGCCCGCCGATAAAAGAAGCCTTTTCCAAAAGCTTACCGTCTTTTTCGACATAAGCAACACCGGTAAACGGCAACCAGTTGGTTTCAACGCATTGATAAGTATCATTTTCAATCGTACACAAAACATCTGTTTTGCGGTCAGAGTGCAGGGTTTGTTTGAGATTAGCGTGAAAACGTGCCGGTTTTGCTTTATGATGCCTTTTTTGAATGATTTCGCCGACATTGACATGAAGCGCCGATATTTCGCTGTCGGTCGGTACGGTTTGAACTTTTTTGGCGGCTTGTGCCGGCAGACATAAAAAACAACCAAGCAATATCAAAATATATCTCATGAAACAACCCTCTCTGAAGTTAATAAGACTAAGTCATTAAACAAGAAATCGTTAAAAAAGTCAATGAAATGTATGAAATTTTTGAGCAGTATATGCTCAGAGGACGTGTCCGGTATGAACAAACTGAGGCAAAGCGGAAGTTTCGGCAGAGTAGGTGGCCGCAAATTGTTGACGGTTTTCATAGGTTAGTTTCTGTCCGTTATGCGAAACGCTCATCTGGTCACCCTCAAAGGTGATGCAAGTGGTATCCGGCAACGTCATCTGCACTTTGTCGTTCAGTCGGCGGAAACGGGTAACGGATTTGTGATTGTTGTCATCTTTAACGCTCAGCGATTGCAAGAACCGGTTTCTGTCAAAAACAACCAGATGTTTATGGTCAAGCAGATAAGTATCGCCGGCACGAAGTTGTTGCGGCTTATCGCGGTTCAAAAATTGTATCACATGCAGATTTTTATCGGTCAGCAATTTATCCTGTTCGGTTTGCAAAACGTTGAAATATTCGGCATTGGTGTGCCATTTGATATTGTTCGGCCAGACAATGCGCCGCTTTCTGAAATTGATTTTGATGTTATCCGGCGTTGATACGGAAATAATTTGGCGATCGCGGGTGGCAATTTCCAAGCCGCCGGCAAATGTTTCAATCACATCGCGGTCATGCGTTTTTGTTTTTTGATGTTCGGTATTTTGCGGCGCCGGCTTAGCTTTGCTTAAAATCTGATGTGTGGCAAAATTAAGCGTTACTTTCTGCCCGTCGGGGTGTTTACAACGGTAAACGTTCGGTGCAACCCATTTTAAATCCGGAAACATGGCATTAATGCGGTTTTCCAAAACGATGACATGGTGCAAAAACTTTTCTTCGCTCGCGTAAACCTGACGGCGTAAATCAGGGCTGTAATGATTATGGCTTAAATCGTTGCGCAGCCGGATATAAGTCTGCCAAGTCTGATATTCTTGAGCCGATAAAATCTTGTTTTTTTGAAAATAATCCCAAACGGCTTTACCGCGTAAATCTTTTCCGCGTGTCAGGCAATAGGTCATCATCAGACATTCCGTGTTGTGGTAATAACGCAAAAATGCCGCACGGTACAGATAATCGGTCTGCAAAGTTTCAAATTCATAATCGTGTTTTTCATACTCGTCAAAAATTTGTGCATTAGACAAAACTTTATGCAGATTACGCAACAACGGTGTCCGTTTCGGGTGCTCAAGCGGATAATTGGTAATAATTTTTATCGCTTCATTCGGATGGTTGCGCTGGTATTCTTTGACACGTTCCATAAATTTGGAATTGCTTTCGGAAGCCTCACGGAACAAAATATCCGGATAAACAACGCCGATAACCGATTGCAGTTGTTTCAAAACGTCCGCATAGCCTTTGATACGTTCTTTGATGGGTTTATCGCACAAATCAAGGTAAGATTGCAAAAACGAGCCGCGAAGCTGCATATTTTTTTGCGAAGACGATTCGTTAAATCTGCCCAATTCATCGAGCGTGTCCCATTGATGACGGATTAAATGCCGAATATTGACATAACCCTGAAATTTATCGGCCGACGGAATAAACCCGTTTTTCTCGGCCTGATGAAGCGGATGGGCATATGAAGATCCTTTATAAATAAAACGGCTGATTTCCTGACATTTTTCGGCAAATGAACCGAGCGTTTCCAAAATTGTATTTTCAAACGTGGCCAGAATTTCGGAAGCAAAAATATTATAGATATCCGGACGTGCTTGACGGGTATCGGCGTTCAAATGTTCCGGTGTATCGAAATAATCAATCATATTCATCAGAATCCGAAATTCGGTCTGGACATTGTTATTGTTGAAAATTTCGCCGACCGGTGTATCGGCGTTTTCCTTTTGCGTATAAACGGCTTTGTATTTGCCGTCGATATAAAAAGGCGTGTTGCCGATAACGCTGTTTTCCGGATAAGCAACGATATAACGCTCGACCGGACAAGGCAAATCCATATCCATGGTCATCAGGCGATATTGGTCAGGCACATACGAAATGGGCGTCAGACTGTCTTTTTGCGGATTCGTGTGTCGCAACGAAATATAGGCGGTACCGGTATTGTTATGGATATTTTCGGCAATAAAATTTTGGTATTCCTGTTTTTCTTGTTCGCTGACACGGGTAATGCGCCACGGAAACGTGGCTTCTTTCGGGTTTTTGTAGAGTTTTGATATTTGCCAATAAGCAATATTGCGGATAGAAACTTTTTGTTCAAGTTGTTCCAATTTGCGCACAAAATAGGCATAATCGTGATAAATCGCCAACAAGTCGTGGTGTTGTTTCGGTGTCATTAAGGCTTTGTATAAATTTATTTTTTCTACCATTATCCCTGATTCCTTCATGAAATGACAATATAGGCAAGATGAATAACTTTGTCAACATAAAATACCGGCAAACAAAGGCCGGCCCGCGGTTACAGCATCATAAAAGAGATTGTGGCGCTTAGCGGTGAAAATTTTTTTGAAGGCAAAAATGCAAGATTTTACGCCATTTAAATTATTTTGTGACAAAAAAAGCTTGATTTTTTGTACAAAAAAAATATAATGGTCATTACATTCGAGTTATTTATATAGTTATGATGGTTTATTATTTGCGGCATATAGAATCTTTTACATAAGCCGTCAGACACAAACGTCATAATAAATTTGATCACCAAATACTTTCTTATATGATGAAACGTTTATTTTACGCGTCATTTGTAGCGATAGCTATGATGACAACGCTTGTGTCCTGCGACAAGGATACCTATTTGGCAGCACCTTCGCAGCCGTTCTTCTTCAGAGTTGTGGATGCTAACCACGTTAACTTCTACGACCAACAGGGAATTCTCTGTGAAGAGGGAAGAGAAATCGAGTTCAAAATCAATACCCAGTTCCCGCGGAATGTCTATGGAACCGAGCCATTAAGCCCGGCAGTAGGCGAGACAATGGTTCATCGTCTCGTGTATGACAGCGACGAATATGACACCGAGAGGACAAGCGACGCCAGTATTTTGATAGAATTCAACTACAACTATTTCTGCAATACAATGCGTGTTTATGGTTTGTATATGGAATCTACCGATGCACTTGGTAACAAAATCCAATTGGTGTGTCTGGATGAGTTGACTTTGAAAGCAACGATTGAAACTTTGGAGATGCGCGAGAATCCTTTCTTTCAGCATGCGCAGATCCATTACACTCTTTACGCTGACAGCATGGAGCTTGCCTCGGCTGTTCAAGACGTGCGCGTCATTACTGACGAAAATGATGTTGATTTTTAATTATCCGTCTATATGAAAAAGATTATATTTTTGCTGATGGCAATGGTGGCTATGAGCGTGCAGGCTCAAACCTGCAAAGTTTCTGCCACCGAAAATAACGGCCGTGTGGTCCAGATCAGTGTAAATCTGGATAGCCTGAAAGGCCGAACTCTGGTAACAACCATCAATCACATTCAGAACAATGTTGTTTTGAATATGAGCTATGAGGGAACGAATGTCGGAGATTCGGTTGCCGTTATGGCTCGTGAAGAAAGTAGCGAGCCCGCCGATACATTGGAAAGTGATGTTGTTGAAAATCCTGATACGGAAGTTCAACCTGAAGATGATGCCGCTGAAGCTCCCCACACACTCGGAGCCGAAAGCGAGCCGTCATCAGGAACGAGTATTTTGGATATTCTGGGTTTGAGCAGCGTAACATCTTTTGTAACCGAGTTTACGAAAGAAAACGGCGTGCAATATGAAGAGTACGAGGCTGCGTTAAAGAGTATAACGGAGGTCGATTCAACCAAATACATTCCGCAGTATAAGCAACGGAAATGGAGTTGGATGGATAAGTACAATTCGTATTCAACCCTGGAGGTTTCCGGAATTTTCGGTAAAGACTTCGGTGATGGAAATTTAGGCGATGAGGACGCAATCAGTGAGGAAAAATACGGTATGGATCCGGAAACGGGCTATAATCTTGGTGGTAGTGCCAAGTTTTCGCAAGTTTTCATCCCCGGAAGATACACTGCTGACGGCAAGTTCATTCCCAACAGTTTGAGTTTCGGTTGGTCAATCGGTGGCCTTTTCGCATTTGACTACGAGAAGGATTACGGTTGGTCAGCAGATGTTATGGCTAAGGTCGGTATCCAAGCCGGAAACGGTATTACGATGGGTGTCGATGCGCTGATAGGCGGCGGTGCCACACCGTATGCCATTTATTCGACTGACGGTCTGAACTATCGAGTGATTACACACACGCAATGGTGTTTAAAATATGGTATACAGGCATGGCTGAGCATGAATTACGGTAGCAATACCTACACATCGCTCTTTGCACGCCTTGTCAAATCAAAAGCACCGCAGTCTGTGTATGAACATCCGACGGCTCCTATGTGGGAAACAACGCTGATTGACTTCGATGAGGGCAGTTGGCGTGTCGGTTTCGCCGTCGGTTACAAGTTCGGATACAATGCCGACTTGAAGGACAAGCGTCTGCAGGCAACAATCGGCATCGGTTATAATCTGCTCGGTGGCGAGAAGGATGTTGAAACCATGGTTGAGTTGGAAAAAATCAATCAGATTTCCCCGACGTTGGATTTTTCCTACGGTCTCGGATATGGTTATTCCTACGGCCAAGAGCACCTTCAAAACTTTGTGTTGACCGGTGGTTGGTTGTTTAAGCTCAATCCGAATCATAAATTCTACTATCTGGCAAAATTGTATGCCGGTGCCGGAGAATATATGGTTGGTAAGAAGCTGCAGTCTGAGGACAACGTGTTCAATATGACCAACAACCGCATTCGCCAGCTTTGCTTGAAAGGCGGGGTGAACCTCGGTGTTGCCTACAGGTTCGGGTGCAGTACATTAAGTGCATCGTTGCGCTGCGGCTATCACCATGGATTTGATCCTGAAACAGAAGGATTTAAGACCATAGAGAACAGCAACTTGCGCGGCGTTGACTTAACACCGACACTCAACTACACAATTAACTTCTAAAACGAAAAGACGGACATTGTAAAATGTCCGTCTTTTTGTTTTTATGGGTGTTTTTTTATATAACAATCGGTTTCCGGTCATATTTCAAGACGCGCAATAAAGCATTGACAAGAAGTGTAAATGATTTACAATTAAAGCCAATATTTTATTAAACAGATACAGATTATGGCAGAATTAGGATTATTGACATGTTCTCGCCAAGCTGACGAGTTATGTCTGGTTTATTGTAAGGTGCACGCCACAATGTTTCTGGATTGTTCGGACGCAGTGTTGGTGCACCTGGTGAGCAAAGCTCAGAAACACCACATTGTATGGATGGATCCGGTGGCAGCGCAAAACGGTATTGAATCGTATATTCGCGCGTTTTACGAGTTTACGGAAGACAACGAGGACGATTTGAGTGATGCGGTTTCAAAACACATTATTGAAACCGATAAGGACATTTTTTGCCACAACGGTAATGCGTATTTTTTGCACGCGGCGCCGAACGGCAATTCGTCTATTCGAATGCTGAAGATGTTTCCGACACAAAGCGCCGTCGAGTCGCTCGAACGCGCTTCGGAAACAGAACCGGAAGTGCCGGTCAATGTGTTTTTGGTCAAGTTCTCAATCATTGAGAACAACACATTGAAGTATGCGCTGACCTGTTGGGGTGTTTCTTATGAACAAGGGTGTAATTACATTTCGGTTTTTGATGAAGACAGCCATTGGTTGCAGGAATATCTGCTTGAGGCGTTTGTGCGTGAAGAATTGCCGGTGGGCACAGTTTTCAAGAAAAACAATATGTATTACAAGCTGAATTGCGATGGTGAGGGCAAATTGTATTTAGAGCGCAGTCCTTCGGTGTTTACATTTAACAAGCCGAAGCTTAGCGCAAATGCAGCACCGGCCCGGATTATTCCGCTTTATCGTCAAAGCGACGGGACTTGAGTTCCGCCGCTTCGGCATTTTAAATGGTCTTTATTTTCGGCCGGTATCCGTCCTTTGGTAGACCGCTTCTTCAATCTCAATATAATTGCCGATTGCTTTGATATCGACGGCGTGTTTTTTGATAATTTTTTGCTGTGCATCATCAAGATTTAATGGCTGAATAATTCCAGAGATTCCCTCAATTGTGCTGTTCGGATCAACGATAATGGTTTGCGGAGAAGCTTCGAGATACAAACGATTTATATCATAATTGTCCACCCGCCGGAACAAGATATCATCAATGCTTTCCAACATTGGATACATCCAATAATAAGATAATCGCGGCGCATAAAAAGCAGACGTTACGGAAACCCCAGCGGTCTTTTGCAAATATTTTTCTGGAAATAAGTTTGCGTTGGCCGATAAGTAACAATTAACGATAATATGCAAAACGGATATTGTCGCAAAAACATATAAAGATAGGCGATTTTCCTCCATCAATCGGCCGATAAAAGGAGCGGCTAACATCGCCGAAAAAAGAACTGAAGTCGACAGATAGTGCAGATAAGTCGCGTTAAAGAACAAGCGCAGATACATTTCAAAAACAAAAAGTGCCGCAGTGCTTAAAATATAAAGATCCACTTTTTCAAATCGGACATAATATCCGAAGGCGCAAATCGCCAAAATCAATAT
>JAGCYN010000011.1 GCA_017960745.1 Alphaproteobacteria bacterium
CGGATAGCGCTCGCCCTTGGTGCCGCAAGCAAAATGCCGTGCCGCACACGTCTCTTCCAGCGCACTGACAAATTCTTGGTCATAAGGTGCCTGAACACTGACTTGCGGCGCCCCAAACTGTGCAAAATTTCCCGTTCCGACCGCACCGCCGGCCACATGAAAATAGTCGCTGTACAATTCCATATGCGGGGTTGTTAACACGATTGTATCCGGCTCAAACGATGCCGCAAAAAGCATTGCCTGACGATAAGCTTCAACGGTTTTGGCAATTGTTTTTTCGCGGCCCAGACCGACTTCCGGAAAAATAAGCGGCGGATGCGGTACCGCCACGGCAGCAATAACAGACATATTTGATCTCCTTTTTCTACTGCTGAAATGATACAAAAACACAACAATTTTGCAAGCACGATTTTTCTTTATAATAAAACGCTGTCCCTTCTCGGCAATAAATCCGCCGATAAAAACCCTGTCGATACGGCACAACCACGCTTTTAAAAACTTGACACTAGCGGTTTGTCTTTATATGATAATTGCAAATTTGAGAACTATTTTGAGTGTGTATTTTTGTTCTAATCTAAAACTCTCAAGCGTATGAAAAAGTTATTATTCTTCGTTATTGCCTGCGTTCTTTCGGGAACTGCGGCAGCTCAGCGGCAAGATGAAAAGCCGATGCAGAATCCTCGAGTGATTGTTTTGGAACCGCCGCGTTTTAACATTCGTTTTCATGATGTTGTCCGCCTCAATTGGGGACCGTTTCATTACGGAGGTTACAACGCCAACTTTCTCTTCTTGAGCCCGCCGACCGTGGAAGTTATACCGGCGCGCGTCAGTCATGTCCGCTTGTTTCCGAACAAAGCTGACATCTTAAGCCAAATGGAAAAACGCCGTTTTACACCGCGTTCCGATGTTTGGTTTTCACACATTCAGCCCGGCAACATTCACATTCCTGCCAAAGCTGAAAACGGATGGCTGCGCCCGTTTATCCTTCCAAACAAAACCGAATGGCCCAAACCGATGGCACCGCACATTAATTTGGAACATTGAAACTTCATACGATTGCCGCCGGCAATCAGACCACCCGAAAAAGATCCTTTGAGCAACCTCAGCTCAAAGGATTTTTTTATGCTTAACCGAAATTCGGGACGACGGCGCACAAAATTATATAAAGTTGTGCATTTGCAAAAAACTGCTGACGATATTCTCGTTATATACCGTAACCGCTTTCGGCGTTTTCAAAATCACCGGCGTAAAATTCCATATAAACTGGACGCCGCACTTTACCGCATAGTCGGTAACTTCCTGCGCCGCCTGCGGCGGAACGGTTAAAATAATGTTTTTGATGCTGATTTTTGCAATCAGATTTTGCAGTTTATCCAATGCCAGAATCTTTTTGCCGCCGGCTTCCTGACCGATTTTGGCGGAATCATTGTCAAACAGCGCCAACACATCAATGCCGTAATCTTTGAAATCGGCATAATTAACCAACGCCGTTCCCAAATTGCCGGCGCCTATAATAAACACCTCTTTGCGTTCGGCAAAACCGAGTTTTTGCTCAATGGCCTGTTGCAGTTCATTTATCGGATAGCCGCCTTTTTTACGCCCGAGAACACCGCACAGAGCAATATCCTTGCGCACCAAAGAATCATCCAAATCAAGCAGTTCGGCAATTTCAAAACTTGAAATTGAACGCTGTTCCTTAAATGTGTACTTTAATAAGCAATGATATAAGGTCAGTCTGTTAATGATCTTGTTTGAAATTGCCGGCATTTTTTAGAATTTTCCTTCATAAGCATCCAGATAAATCTGCTTGATTTCACTCATCAACGGATAAACCGGATTCGCTCCCGTGCATTGGTCATCAAAGGCCAAACGAACCAGTTTATCGAGATTGGCCTTGAACGTTTTTTCATCAACGCCCCATTCACGGATAGAAGCCGGAATGCCGATGCACTTTTTCAAATCGACAATTGCTTTGAGCAACAAATCAACTCTTTCGTCATCACTTGCGTTTTCATCACCCAAATACAAAACATGGGCAATCTGCGCATAGCGGTGCTTGGCCTCAGGCGCCGTATATTGCGGGAAAGCAGCCTGTTTGCTCGGCTTATCGTTGGCATTAAAACGAATAACCTGACACAGCAACAAAGCGTTGGCAATCCCGTGCGGAATGTTATACATGGCACCCAATTTATGCGCCATTGAGTGGCACAAGCCTAAAAACGCATTGGCAAAAGCCATACCGGCAATAGTTGCCGCATTGTGCATTTTTTCACGCGCTTTCGGATCATTGGCGCCGTTTTCATAAGCACGCGGCAAATAGCGGAAAATCTGCTTAATGGCTTCCAGCGCCAACGAATTGGTGTAGTTGGTTGCCATGCAGGAAACATAAGCTTCAATTGAGTGAACAAGGGCATCAATACCGCCGGCCGCGGTCAAACCTTTCGGCATGCCGTCAACAAAATTAGCATCGATAATCGCCATTTTCGGCGTTAAGGCATAGTCGGCAATTGCATATTTAACGTGCGTTTCATCATCGGTAATAATCGAAAACGGCGTTACTTCCGAACCGGTGCCGGAAGTGGTCGGAATACAAACCAAATCAGCCTTTTTACCCAAATCCGGAATGGTACAAATACGTTTTCTGATATCCATAAAGCGCATTGAAATATCTTCAAAATCGGTATCCGGCTGTTCATACATCAGCCAAATGATTTTACCGACATCCATCGGCGAGCCGCCGCCGAGCGCAATAATTAAATCCGGTTGATAACCGTTCACCATTTTCAAAGCGGCTTGAGCGGTTGAAAGTGTCGGATCCGGTTGAACATCAAAGAAAATCTGATAATCGACATCAATTTCTTCCAACACGTCGGTCACCGTCCGAACAGCACCGCTGTCAAACAAAAATCTGTCTGTTACAATAAAGGCGCGCTTTTGGTCTTCATATTCGCGCAAAGCCAAATCGGTTGAACCACGTTTGAAATAAATTTTCGGCGGCACCTTAAACCACAACATATTTTCTCTCCTTTCTGCAACCGTTTTATAATTCAATAAATGTTTAACACCGACGTTTTCGCTGACCGAGTTGCCGCCCCACGAACCGCAACCGAGCGTTAACGACGGTTCCAAGCGAAAATTATACAAATCACCGATACCGCCGTGAGAAGACGGCGAATTGATTAAAATTCGACCGGTCGGCATTTTCTGAGCATAAAAATCAATTCTGTCCTGAACGCGCTCATCGGTATAAAGAACCGACGTGTGTCCCAAACCGCCGAGCTGCACCAAAGCAAACGCAATATCGGTGGCTTTTTCAAAAGAATCTGCCTTATACATGGTCAAAATCGGCGAAAGTTTTTCATGCGCGTAAGGATTGCCGAAGCTATAATCGGTTTGCTCGGCAAGCAGAATTTTAGCATCATGCGGGACTTTGAAACCGGCCATTTCGGCAATTTTAGAGGCCGGCTGTCCGACGATGGCGGCATTGACGCCCTTATCGGTCAAAATAATCTTCGCAAGTTGCGCTGTTTCCTTTTTATTCAAAGCATAAGCACCTCTGTAAACAAATTCTTTTTTGACTTTTTCATATACATCTTTTACCACAATCACCGATTGTTCGGAAGCGCAAATCATACCGTTATCGAAAGTTTTTGACATTAAAATTGAAGACACGGCCATTTCAATATCTGCCGTTTCATCAATAATGGCCGGTGTATTTCCCGGGCCCACACCCAAGGCCGGCTTGCCGCTGGAATAAGCCGCTTTCACCATTCCCGGACCGCCGGTCGCCAAGATGCCGTGAATTTTCGGATGAGTCATTAAAGCATTGGAAAGTTCAATGGTCGGTTCTTCAATCCAGCCGATAATATCTTTCGGCGCACCGGCTTTCACTGCCGCGTCCAACACTACTTTGGCGGCCGCAATCGTCGATTTTTTGGCGCGCGGATGCGGTGAAAAAACAATGGCGTTTCTGGTTTTAAGACAAATAAGCGATTTAAAAATCGCGGTTGATGTCGGGTTGGTGGTCGGCACAATTCCGGCCAAAACACCGAGCGGCGCCGCCACGATTTTAGTGCCGTTGGCTTTATCACAGCTGATAATACCGCAGGTTTTAACGCCTTTGTGTTTATTATAAATATATTCCGAGGCAAAATGGTTTTTGATGATTTTATCTTCCAAAACGCCCATACCGGTTTCCGCAACCGCCATTTCCGCCAAGTCAATACGCATTTTGTTTGCCGCTATTGCCGCTGCCTTAAAAATGGCATCGACTTTTTCTTCCGAAAAGGTGGCAAACTGATTTTGCGCCGCTTGAACACGGTCAAGGAGTCTGTCCAAATCTTCCAACGTTTTAACATTAGTCATTTCTCTTTTCTCCTGCTGTTTTCAGTGATTGTCCCTGATTGCCGTAATCAGAAACTTTTTTCTGCGCTTCTTTAACAATTCCCAAACAGGCATTACCGGCAATACAGCCGCCGGTGCAACACATAACCTCAATCAAATTGCCTTCAGCGCATTTGCCCGTATTGGCATACATCTTTAAATTACGGATAGCCGTTTTATCCAAACCGTTGATAAGAACGGGCTTAATTGCGTTTTCATCGCCTTTCCACGCGGCTTGAACCGATCTGGCCACCCCGCCGGAAAGGGCAAATTCTCGCGCTTCTTTAGAACTTTGATAACTGAATTCTTTTTCAGATCCCGCATCAATTTCAATGCCGAGTGCAATCAACACGGCGCCCAATTCTTCAAAGCTCATCAAATAATTGATGTTCGGATTATCCAAAACCTCGCGGCGCTTGGCAAAACACGGACTGATAAACACAGTTACCGCGTTCGGATGTTCTTTTTTAACAATCTCCGCCGTATAATAAAGCGGGGTTTTGGCGTCGGAAACATACGGTTTAATTTCCGGCAAATGCTTTTTAACCAACTCATTATAACCGGCGCAACATGAGGTTGTCATAAACGGTTGTCCCTGATCCAAACGCTCTTTGAAATCTTTAGCTTCGGTTTTGGCGGTGATATCGGCGCCCTGTGCCACTTCGTACACGGCCGAAAAACCGATTTTAAGAAAAGCATCTTGAACCTGTTCCGGCTTACAAGGCAAGTGGCCGATTAACGCCGGCGCAAACATGGCAATCACTTCTCTGCCCTGCTTAATGTGTTTTAAAATATCAATCACCTGTGATTTTGCGTGCGGCGCCCCGAACGGACAAGCCGAAACACATTTACCGCAAGATATACATTTTTGACTGTCGATATATGCCAAGCCGTCCTCGCCTTTAGCAATGGCACCGACCGGGCACGCTTCCTCGCACGGCACAATGGTTTTAACAATGGCATGATACGGGCAAGCCGTCATGCACAAACCGCATCTTTTGCATTTGGTATTATCAATCACCGCACGGTTGCCGTTGCTGTCCAATGCGCCGAATCGACAAGCTTTCATACACGGCTTAGCCACGCAATTCTGGCACAATTCGGTTACAAAAACCCGTGCCGACGGACAGCCCTTGCAAGCATTTTGTAAAACCGTCAACGGTTCGGATTCCGGTCTTTTTCTCTCTAAGGCGCGATTGGCAAAATCGGAAAGTAAGGTACGCTCATCATCATCTTCCATCGCAAACCCGAGACCGGCAATGGTTCTCGAGCGCAAAACTGCCCGTTCCTTATACACGCAACAACGGAACGGCACTTCACTGCCTTTCGGCCGCATATCATACGGAATCAATCTGACATTTTCGGCGAAATTATCGCTCATAAATGCCTTAATAATCCGGATTAAAACTTCCCGTTTCAGTCTTTTTGTTTCTAACTCTGGTGTTTCACTCATTTATTTAGTTTACTTTCAAGAACATTGACAACCTTCTCCACATTCGCCGACGAAATAATGGTTCCGTCAATATAAACATACGGCGCCGCCGAAAAGGCATTTGCAGATTGACACATTTTCAAGCATCTGACTGTTTCAATTTCAACTTTATCCCCATATTTTTCCTTAACCGTATCCGAAATTGACTTAATAACGTCGCCGCCCATCACAAAACAGGTGGTCCCGCGGCATATTTTGACCTTTATTTTATCCATTTTACTCTCCTGCGCGGTGTGACACCATATGATTTGCCCGCCGTATTTTGATTTTGTGATTTTTTTCACAAAATAAACGAATCCGATGCCGGTGTCAAGTATAATCCGCAAGATGATTGTAGCAATACATTATAAAATAACCTCTGATATAATTTTAGCAAGAGCAATTGTAACGGCATGATTCTCGTTTCCGAACACAACCGAATTTTCTAACGATGACCGATGCCATCAACCCACAAAAAAATCCTCTGAGCCGCTTAGCTCAAAGGATTTTTTGTATCTTCACGAAACAGATTTTTTCCTCAGTCTGTTGGCACAAACGGATTTTCCAGAACTCTGCCGCTTCCCAAATCAACCCGATACAATGACCTGTCCTCGGGGAAAAAAGCTTGCAATTCTTCCGGTTTTTCAGCACCGCCCCACAAAGTTAAAACGCCGTTTTTAATTTGATACTTTTCAAAATGCGGACGCGAACCGACCTGAATGTCAACCTCCGTATCCCATCCTCTTCCGCTGGTATCAATAAAATAGTGCCAATAGCACTGACGTTCTGCATTGTAGAAAGTCTTCATAAAGCCGGCAATCTTGTTACGGTAATGTATCGGCGAAATTTCGCATCGATACGAAAAACGACCGACCGGTTTGCCGCGGTACACCACCTGATACAACTCCGTATACGCCGGAGCTTCAAGTTCATAGTCGTACATATTGACATACAAATGACCGACAAACACATCTTTTGCAAGCTGACTGACATCGCAATACTGCAACGGAACATACCACCTGCCGCGCGCGGAAACAACACCGGTTAACGGCATACTGTCTTGCACATCAAGCGGATATTCCCATTCCAGAAGTTCCTTATAAACCTCGGGCGCCACCAATTTGACAACCTTAAAAGTATCTGAGGCAAGCTTAACCGCTTTAACCGCGCCAACCTTTTTTGCCACATCAGCCTCCTCCGTTGTCATGGTATCGACAACAGCGGCAGCCGACAGAGAATCAATAACCTGTTTTTCAACTTTTTTTGTGACGTTACTGTGCTTCGCATCACAACTCATCAGCACAAAACCGACAAGCACAAATAATATCTTTTTCATATAGTTATAATGATAAAAACTTTCCTATTGGATACAACTTTATCAAATTTTTGTCAAGTTTCATTTACGAACCGTCAAAATTTATATCTGACCGCCATCGCAAGATAATTTTAATGAATATCGTGTAAAATAATTTCCAACATTAAACAAACAAAAAAAGGAAAAGACAAATGGATAACAGAATAACGCAATTGGCTGAGAATATTTTACATAATTCCGTAAAACTGAAAAAAGGCGAAATTGTGTATTTGGAAACCTTTGGTGCCAGCACTAAAGACTTGTTAAACGAACTGATCAGGGTAACCACCGAAATCGGTGCCACCCCGTTTTATTTTTATAATGACATGTCGTTTGTCCGCAATTGCATTAACGGTGCACAAGATGCTCAAATTCAAAAATACGCCGATATCCATCGCGAGCTGATGGAAAAAGCCGATTGTTATGTGGCCATTCGCGGCTATGACGATTTGTTTGCGCTTTCCGACATTGATGATAAATACCAAGAAAAATACTGCAGCATTTTTCACAAACAGGTACATATTCAAACCAGATTACCGAAAACCCGCTGGTGTGTTTTGCGCTATCCGAACAACACGATGGCCGCCACTTCGCGTATGTCCTTAAAAAGTTTTGAAGATTTTTATTTTGATGCTTGTTTGTTGGATTATGCCAAAATGGGTAAAGCCATGCAACCGTTGAAAAAACTGTTGGATGAAACATCGGAAGTGCATATCATCGGCAACGATACCGATTTGCGTTTTTCGCTCAAAGGGCAAAAAGCGATTATTTGCGACGGCAAAATGAACATTCCGGACGGTGAGGTTTATACCGCACCGGTCAAGGATTCCATCAACGGTTATGTTCAATTTAACACCGACACCACCCACGGCGGCACTTTCTTTTCCAATATTCGCTTAGAATTTGAAAACGGTAAAATCGTGAACGGCACTTCCATGGCCAATAATGACAAATTTCAAAAAATCCTTGATATTGATGCCGGCAGTCGCTACATCGGCGAATTTGCTTTGGGCGTCAATCCGTATATCACACATCCGATTTTGGATATTTTGTTTGATGAAAAAATCTGCGGTTCATTTCACATGGCCGTGGGCAATTCTTACGAAGATGAAACCAATAACGGCAACGTTTCTTCCATCCATTGGGACTTAGTGAAAATCCAAACGCCGGAACAAGGCGGCGGCGAAATATGGTTTGACAACAAACTCATCAGAAAAGACGGGCTGTTCGTTTTGCCGGAACTGGAAGGCTTGAATCCGCGGAGTCTGAAATAGTCGAACGTTATTTTACCCACTCACACAAAAACCGCCCTAAAAAGGACGGTTTTTCTTTTGGGCAGAATTATTTTTTACTGATTTTGATAAGAGGAATGCCTAAAAAATAATATTTTGTCGTAATATTGTTTTCCATATGGCGAATTTTCCATATAGGCAAACCGAACACTTTATAAACAATTTTGCCGCCGCATTGCAGACGTTTCAAAATCGGAATAAAATCTAAAAGTTTTACGGTTGTGCAAATTTCTTTTTCATCTTTTAAATACGTCAAACACAGTTCCTTAACCTTGGCTTTATGCGTTTTTTTATATTTTTGAATAAAAATTGAAGTCAAAAATTCCGCTAAAAAGCCCAGTGCTCTTGATGACCACACATCAGCATGTTTTTCTTTTTTAAATTCCTCAAATAATTTAAGCAATATATGAAAAACAAATCGGCAATATTGATCAAAGACATCCTTTCGCATGATGAACATATTACATAAATAATGGGAGGCATGCTTATTCAGATAATCCAATTCTTCTTTATATTCCGGAAAATCTTTTTTAATGATATTGCTCATTTTATCATACCATATTCCCTTACTTTTGGAAACCACGATAAAACGCTCTTTGCAGCTTTTGTAAGTATGCCCGTCGTTCAGATTATTGGCATCATATTTATGACTGCAAATAATATCATATTTCTTTAGCAGATTTGTCAGCTTGTCCGGATCACCGACCAGATTTTTATACTTATCATTTATCTTTTCGTAAACATATACGGAACTTTCAGGCAACCATTGTTTGTCTGAATAATTATCGGCATCATCCAGTATAAAATGGCGGCGATAATGTGTCAGACCGATGAAATCGGGATTACCGATTGTTTTTTGATTTTTCCAAGCCCAATACACAACCGTCATTTCATTTAAAAAGCGATTTAAATTTGAAATATTGTCTCCGACATTATCCCCTATCGTATTATTTTTAAGCCATTTTAAATCCTTTTGAGAAGCAGAACCGTCTTTTGACTTTTCTTCGGCAACTGCTCTACCGCCATGGACAGGAACAAAAATATCATCTTTTAACAACGAAAACGGTTTATGATATGCGACTAAAATCTTTACCTTAGGCCGGATATTATCCTGATTTTTATTCATCTTATTTTTCTCCTTTGATTTCATCAAACAAATTCAAAGCGCGAGAAGCAGAAATAGTTTCGTTTTGCGTCTCCTTCGCATTCATTTATTATCGCTTATCGGCGTTCTGACGTCCGCCTTTTACGCGGCAGCAAACTCTTGTGTCGCTTTCAAAGTTTTATCCAATCAAAAGTAAAACCGCCCTCTCGGACGGTTTTTGTTTTTGGCAGGGGCAGAAAGATTCGAACTCTCGACACTCGGTTTTGGAGACCGATGCTCTACCAACTGAGCTATACCCCTAACACCAACCTTGCGGCTACCTGACCTTAATACACACTTTCAAATGATAAATCAAGTGTTTTTTGCAGTCATCACAATATTTTTCAAGCGCCCGCAAAATTATAAGAACGGAATCGGATATACCGTGCCGCCGTCTTTAACCAAGCGACCTTCACGACGCAACAAATGATATTCCGAATTTGCGCCCATGTTCCGATCAAATATTTCCGCATAATTCCCGAGCAGTGCAATCACTTCACGCACCCAGTTCGGATTCAGATTCATATTGTCCCACAGCGCCTTATCATCACCCAACAAATTGCGCATTTCTTGGCTTTCGTTGCTGGCAAAATATTCCAGATTATGCGCATTCATGCCGTGTTGTTCGGCCAACAGCAACGCGTTCAAAATCCACTTAATTGCCACCCGCAATTCGCTGTTGTTTTTCTGCACAAACGCATACACCGGCTTGAGTGCAATCAACTCCGGTAAAATCTTGGCCTTACCTTTCGGCATATCCTTCAAAATACCGTGCAACATCAAACCGCTGGCCGTCATCATCTGGCATCTGCTCAGCAAAAACGCCTCTTTGGCTTTGGCCAAATTGTTAAACGACAAATAGCTGATTCCTAAATTATACCGGATATTGTAATTATCGAAATTCTGAAAATAATCGGTGTCGGTAGACAGACAAATTTTCTGCCCTTTCATTTGTTCCAACGCGGTAACGGCAACGTCTTTAACCATCACCATCTGGTGATCATAATACAACACACCGGCGCTGACTGCTTTTTGCTCCGCCTCCATTGAGGCCACATAACCGGCACCGCTCAGCATCACATCAATCACATCTTTATCCAGTGCTTCCGCCACCCGATTCGGTCTGACGTCAATCATTTCGATTTTTTGGCTGTCGCCGAAGATAGCCTGTGCAAATATCCGGCAAAAATCAGCATCAATACCGTGCCAAATACCGTCTTCCTGATAG
>JAGCYN010000071.1 GCA_017960745.1 Alphaproteobacteria bacterium
GAAAAACAGCATAACATTAAACACTCGCGAGTATGCTCTAAAACTGCTAAATTGCGGCAAGGTAAATATAATGCCAGATTTCACTATTTTGCGGATGGTACACTCGTTCATTGCTCAGAACCACAATCATTTTCTAAAAATGAAACGTATCGACGAGGCACGGAAGATTTTGAACGAATCATGACGGCTCTTAAGATTCGCCGTTGTCCGGTTAATAAGATTTACGGACCGCAAAATCAAATGGATGTATTTCATTATTCCGATTTCTTACGCTATATTTCAACGCAAGCTTTGCTGAAATATTCTTACAAAGAAGATTTATATATTGAACCTTTACCGAATAAAGAAGATTTTGTGCGTGATTGCTTCGCCAATGGCAATATTTTGCTTACAGCTTCGAAAGACGAATTATTACCACCGCATTGCCGTGAGTTTATGGCATTATTTGCTGACGGGCGTTATTATGTTTCCGAAGAATATCGCAGTCATTTGGGAGCAAAACATTATGGCAAAGTCAGTCGTTTTGATGCCGATTATTTGTTGCATTATTGCGTGATGGCCGAGGAATACATTCCGCAGGACTATCTTGATGCTCTTTACAAAGAAGCCGAAAAGTATGAATGGTTTGCTTCGGTCAGCGATGTTGCCGCCAAACAGCAAGAGCGCATAAATGCAGATGATTTAATAAAAATGAACAAGTATATTGACAATCTGTTCCAAAAACGTACTTGCCTGACTGTGGTAAATCCGGACATCGGTTCCAGTTTTATGTCGCCGGATTTTCAGCAATACGCGGTATTTTCTGATGGTTTAGTGGTTGCCGTATATCATGATGAAGATGACAAATCGTTTATAAAATCTCTAAAGAAATATTTTCCAGATTTAACTTTTCATTTTGAGAAAATATCAAAAGAATATCTGGAGCAACTTTATCGCCGATTACCGGAATTTCAAAAAGGAGCAACCACCATTTATGTTGAAATGCTCAAACAAAAGGCGCGTAAGTTAAAGCGCATGACTGACTTAACACATATTGAAGCACTTGATGTGGTGGCCAATATTGCCGGTTGGCAAAATTGGCGTTCAATAAAAATAGAGAATGAAGCGCACGCGCGGGAATTGATTGATGCTGAAAAATGGCGCAAAAATTTGGCCGCTGATTTTAATGCTGAAAATCCGCTGGAAGAGGAATATCGCCGTTATTTGAAGCGCCTTAAATGATTTATGGATAAAAGCGCCGATTAGCGCTTGCATCCTGCCCATAAGGCAAATCCGGACGGAATAATCATTTTCAATACACAACTTTAATCAAATGGGAAAAAAGCAATGAGGCAGGCATTGTGTAATATTCCCGTATTTTAAGGAGTATGTGTCATGAAAACGCAAGATTTATTAAAAAAACTGTTCAACGAAGGGGATTGCTTAACTTATGATTGGTATTTTTCGGCACGCCGGAAAGCAGAAAAAATGTGTGAGCAATTTATGCTTGAAAATCCGCATAGTTTCTGCTTTGTGCAAAATACCAAAGTATCGATGCCATTATTGAAACACACTGATTTTCAATATTTTTCAAACGGTGCTCTGGTCATTTATATGTGGCCGCAACGTGCAGACGAAGTTATTAAAAAAGCGCGGAAAATTTTGGCATTGCACGGCTATGTGATAAAAGATATTTATGCACCGCAGAATAAAGAGGAATGGCAAGACTACTTCAAACTGCTTATTGATATTCACGATAAAACCAAAGAATTGCCGGTCAAAGACGAAGATTTAATTCTTCGAACTTTTAATTCGCCGGCCGAATTTGCCGATTATTGTTTTAACGGTGGAAATGTTTTATTAAATGCTTCTAAAGATGAGTGCTATAACCCGAAATATCGGCAAATGCTTGCATTATTCGGTAACGGTTTGTATATGGTTGATGAAAAATATAAACGTTACGACAGTTTTTATGGTGATGTGGAAGTTAAGTTTTTTGAAGATTATGTTTGTGAAAAGCCGATGATGCGACCGATTTATGTGCCGCAAATATATTTACAAGCGTTATATCAAAGAGCAAAACAGTATAATTGGTATATTTCTCCGGAAGATGCTGCAAAAAAATTGCCACAAGTTAAAATTTCCGAATTGGAAACAATCAAGAAATATACCGAAGATATATTACAAAACCGCATGTGTATCAGCATTTTGACACCACGTATAAATTATAGAGACATATTTCTTGATCCGATTTTGACTTCGCCGGATTATAATCGCTACGTTTTGTTTGATGATGGTAAACTGATACTTTCACAAAAATATTATAATGATAAGGTAAAGCAGAAACATTTTCTTGAAGATTTAAAACGGAGTTTCCCATATATGAAATTTACAGTGGAATTGGCGTCGGATTACTGTATTGATTATCTGTATCAGGAAATATACAAACGGCAAAAAAGCGCCCGCGATATTTATTTGGAAATGATGCGGCAAAAAGCGATGTTTATCAGCGAAATATTCGGTGTACCGGTTGTCTTGACGCAAGATGCGGCGGCACAGTTCATTGGTTGGAAAGATTGGACGGAGATGGAAAATGTAACCAATACTCATGCTCGTCATTTAATTGCTATGCAACAAGATTTGGATAAAAGAGTGGAAAAAAACGGCTATAAAAATGACGTTATTTACAATGCTACGGCTTATTTTGATTTGTTAAAAACGCAAAATATTCCTTACGAGAATTCGCAAAAACTGTATTCTCAGCTAAAAGCTAATTTAGCTAAAGCAAAACGACAATAAATAAATGAGGCGATTATGGTAAATTATATGATAACGCAAGAAGATGCCGTTAATGAGTTGTATGCACATGGCAAAGCTTGTTTAACGGCACATAGAGAAGCAAATATAGATAAAAAATATCGCCCGTATTTGGCGTTATTTGCCGATGGTACATTTTTAGTTGATGAGCGTGCTCAAGAAGATGCGGTTTTACAAAATTTAGTTTTTGAATTCTTTAAAGCTTATCCAATACAAACAAAGCTGTATAAACAGTATGTGTCCGCGCAAATGCTGAAAGCCGTTTATCGTCGCGCTCAGGATTTTGATTGGTATTTACCACAAAATAGTATGCCAACCGATTTAGAAGCTTCAGACGAGCAAAAGCTACACTGTTTTTTAGAGCGCATTCTGAAACGACGGTGTTTGAGTATTACCACACTGACAACGCCGGAGTGGTTTCGTTTCTATTCGCCGGATAAAGAAAAATTTGCTTTATTTGAAGGTGGTTGGCTGATTGTGGCGCAAAACAGTCCGAATATTGAAACATTGCCATGCAATATCAGTAAGATTTATCCGCAAATTGAAATTGTTGAGGTTGTACCTGATTATTATATCGGGGCTATTTATGAAAGGTTGTTATATACTGAATTAAGTGCGCGTGAAATATATATAGACTTGGTACGAAAAAAAATGATGGAGCGTTTGAAAATAGGTTCAGATGAAGCTCTAAAGGTGATGCAAAATCAAACTTTCGGTTGGCAAAAATTATTATTCCTATCGGAACAAAATGCACGTTCTATGATATACAGTGAATATGTTGAAAACAGCTTTATTGAAAGTGATGAACATTTTGCTGCGCAAATGGCGACCAAGAAGGATTTTTATATTGGAGTATTTTTATGAATTGAATGTGGTTCGTAAACCGTAAGCTAAGCATCACCAATACAAACAACAGCCTGTAAAACGGCTGTTTTTTTCTTTTTAAATCAAACACTTAATTGAGTTCGAATCTTTGTTTTTTGAAAATAGCAGTTTTGGGAAATTTTACGAACTCGTTGTAATATGCATGTAATTAAATAAAAATGATATTGTATATAGATTTAATATATGATATTTTTAGATTGTTAATTACAGTAAGGGACGCAATATGGAAAACAAAATCAATATTTTTTGCCATCGTGGACTTTATGGATGTACGGATGTTAATCAAGATTTTTTAAGGATGCCATATGCAAAAGGAGCCAGTCTTAAAGATATTTCTCCTGAAAATACGTATACATCTATAAAGGCGGCTTTTGAAAAAGGGTATGATGTGGAATTAGATGTTTGTATGACAAAAGATAATAAGCTTATTGTGACACATACAAACCATTTACCGGTGCATACTTATAATGCTTCAGATTCTGATTATGTCAGCACATGCCTGCTTTCGGATATAGAAAAGATGAAAACCGGAATTGGCGGACAAAC
Organism: Alphaproteobacteria bacterium; assembly: GCA_017960745.1. Lineage (GTDB taxonomy): Bacteria > Pseudomonadota > Alphaproteobacteria > RF32 > CAG-239 > RUG410. The sequence continues at coordinate 4,228 of JAGCYN010000071.1, forward strand.
TGAACCTTTTTTAACATACGAACAATTCCTTGATTTGTTTATTAGTTATTCTGAACTTCGCGTTAATGTTGAAATCAAAGGAACAATTGAACCACAAAATGCACTGCCACCTCAAGAAAATCCGTCAGTTGTTGAACAATTAGTAAAAATCACTCCTGAAAAAATATATAATCGCATTATTTGGTCATCTTTTTCAACGGAAATGATAGCGGAACTTAAAAAATTAAAGCCAGAAGCGAAAGTTGCTCAATTGTTTTGTGAATTCAAGGATAATGAACCATATATTTTTGAGAACAGAACAGATAAGTATCTGCAATTTACATATGAGAATATAAAAACTATTCACAAACAAATTCCTCTGGAAGCGGCACATGTGGAAATCAGCACACTAAACGACGATGAAGCACTTGCTTATTGTCTAAGTAACAGCATTTATATTAGGACTTGGGCACTGTTAGAGAGAAATCCAGACAAAGATTTAAATGCTAAACAAAACATTCAAAAACTTCTTCAATTTAAGGAAAAATATCCGTCCTTTTGTTTTGATATCATTACAGATTATGCTCCGGTTGTAGAAAAGATTATTTCCAGCATGTAATATAAAGTATTTCGACTCGTAACTTGAGAGTAAAGCATCACCAATAGAATAAACCTCCCTTTGCGGGAGGTTTTTTTGTTGGTTACCGTGAGGATTGAAGTCCTGTTGCCGTCGATTGGAATGGACCGTGCTATAAATTTATTTGACCTGCACGCAAAAAAATTGTAGCATATTAATGAATGACGCAGTTTATGGGAGAACAATACGATGGAAAATGATAATCCTTCTATTGAAACGCAACAGGCCATAAAAGATGGCATTAACTGGATTGCAAATTGGTATAAAGACAGATGCGATGCCGGTGTGATTTCGTCTGAAGAATATGCCGATGCCGTGAAAAAACTGCAACAAGTTAAAATCTATACCACCAAACAAGGTACGAACCGCGTTACCGAAGAGTTGGAAAAAGGCAATTTGCATTTTAAGCCGGAATTGCTGAAAAAAGGCGCTTCGGTTGAAATGTGGAAAAAACTGATGGCACAGAAGAATACTTTTCCTTTAGGTTGGTGCGCCAAAGATAATATTGAAGAGCCTGTTATTATTCTCGATATTGATAAAATAAAAGAGAAGATGGGTAATGATCCCAAAGCAATTACTTCTGAAGTTATCCATGAATTGACACATCTGACGGCTGATTCATTTCATGCCGAGCAGGACGTTAAGAAAATCATTTATGGCGAAAATATAGATGGCGCGGCCAAAAGAGCTTATAATTCGGCGCATCATCAAAGTGTCGGCAACATAACCATAAATCCCAATATCATCGCTGATACGAATACGGCGTTGGTTGTGCCGGTAATTGATAATGCCAAGACCTTGCTTCACAGTAATACGGGTGAAAATTACGATTTTATGAATGATGGTGTTTCTTATAATAAGTATCTGGACGGAAATAACGAAATTTACGCCAGAATGATGCAGTTGCGCTATGAGAACGGTTTAAAGGCCGGGGAATTGATACGTCCGGATGACCTGCATAAAATGCTGCATGATGAAGATATCATCAATCGTTATAAGGCACCGGTCATCATCTCGATTTTGAATGACGTTGCCATGGTTCCGGGTGTTAAAGAGCAGATGAAAAAAGACGCGGAACTGGCTCGCATATCTATGGCCGACGTTGAGAAAACGTTTTATCCGCAACAAAACGGAAAAATGTCGGAAACGAAAATGAATACGGTAAGCGTATCAGATTTAATCAGAGCAAAAAACAGCGGTAATTTTTACTCATAGCGATATTGTCAGGAGAGATATCATGAATCAGAATGCAGCGGATTTATTGTCAATGGATTTTAATACGACATTAAAAACCGCTTTGTATACGGAAAATGCGGCAAATACACTCAGAGTGATGCATATGAACGGTCGCTTAAAAGAAAATCTGCCACTCGTTGATCGTTTGTTTGAGGTGCCGGAACGGACGGATTTTCATCCGGAAGGCAACAGCGGCGAACATACGCTCTTAACAATAAAAGAAGTCCGTGAAGAAAATCCGGAAACGGCGGCCATGATGCGCTACGCGATGATGGTGCATGATTTAGGCAAGGTCGTGACGTTTAATGAGCAGGTTACCAAAGCCGAGGCCAAGGGCGAACCTTATGAAATCAAAGATTTAACCAAGCATTACGGACATGCTGAAAAGGGTGTTGCTTTGGTCAATAAAGTGTCCGATATATTGCAAGTGCCTGACGATTGGAAGGAATTCGCCGCATTGGTGTGTAAGCAACACATGAAAGCGCATGATTTTGATAAGATGCGGGATATCAAGTTATACGAGTTTAATGATGAAATTCCCGAGAAGTTTTATGAGCCGTTGATGCAGTGTTGTCTGGCTGATGCTTTGGGGCGCGATGTACCGGCGGCGGCAAAAGAGCAGACCAAATCTGATTTTGCCGATAAAAGAGCCAAGACAGATGATGTTCGTCATTTTATGAAAATATCAAACGGTGATAAAAATAATTTTGCCAATAGCTATGCAAAATATAAAAAACAAAATGACGGGAACGGATAACATGATGTGTTCCGGTTCATCGACCGCAAAAATAAAAATCTTAATCATTGGTCCGCTCGGTGCGGGAAAATCGTCGTTGGCGTACGCCATCAATAAAAAATACGGCGTGCCGCGTTTGAATTTGGATGAAGTCCACCGTGTCAAAAACGGCGGTTATCGCTCGGTGTCTGAGCAGTTCGGTATATTGAACGATTTTCTGAAAAATAACGCGAGTTGGGTGATGGAGGGCTGCCAAAAAATGCTCTATGAAAAAGTTAAACCGGACTTGGTTGTGGATATGCGCATCAGCAGGTTACTGGCCGCATGGCGCTTTACCGTGCGCTTTTGGAAAGCCAAAAAACTTGCTGGCAAAGAGATTGCACCGGATTTGCCGGTACAGGCCTACCATTATCGCAAAATTACTTTATCGAAAATTTTGGAATGGGACAGCACCAATAAAGAGCTGAATGCCGAAATCGGCGCGTTTTTAAAAAATGTCAAAGTGCCGATTTTAACTTGCAAGAGTTTTAAAGATTATCAGGAAGTTTTCAGCACTATTGATAAATTTAACGCGTAAAGACGATTTTGTTATTTACAGCAGTCAAATTTCTGATGACATTTTATATAATATGTTATATGTTCATTCCAAAGAGTGCGCGATTGCAAAAAAAGCCGAATGAAAGAGGCGTAAGCAAGCGTTTTTTATCACCCCCGTTATCAGAGGATGAATGTAACATGAAAATTTTCCGTAAAGAATATGATAAAGATAAATTGACGACTTGCTATTATTTATTCGGCATACGCGTGGGCAAGAAAAGGGATAAGATTGCACAAGCAATTCGCTTTTTTGTGGAAGAAAATACAGCTCGTTACCAAAACGAGTTATCGACGCAGATACAAGCACTTGGCAATTTAATAAAAGAAAATACAGCTCGTTATCAAGACGAATTGTCGGCAAGGGAAGAAAGTGCGGCACGCCGCAAAAATGAGTTAATGACCTGGTATACGTATTCCACGGATATCACAAAGTTGCCGAAAGCGACCGGTCCGATGGGCATTGCGCAACAGGCAGATGCTTTGTTTTTAAGCGTCGTCAGCAAAGCTTTTGATAAACACGGCATCCGTTATTCGGTTTGGGCCGGGACTTTAATCGGGGCTTTACGTCATCAGGGTTTTATCCCGTGGGATGATGATATAGATATTATGGTTTTTGATGATGATTATTATAAAATCCGTCAAGTGATTGCCGAAGAATTCAAGGATAATCCGGATATTTACACAACGGACGGCGATTGTACGCGTATTTATTATCGGGGAACAAGTATGCAAATCGATTGTTTCCACTTTTTGACTTTTCATAATTATTTTGAAAAGGACGAAGATCGCGCCGAATTTAAAAAAGAACTCGACAGATATAACCAAATGTGTGAGTATGACTGGTCGTTGTTGTCTGTCGATCGCCCGCTGAAAACGTCGGATGAACAAATTCGTCAATGGACGAATGAACTTTTACTTCCGAACCCGCATGAAAAACGCAAGATGATCGTTTCGCAAATCGGCATATCCGGTGCCTCTCATATTTATGATTATGATTGGATTTTCCCTCTGAAAAAAATAAAATTTGATGCGTATGAATTTTGGGGACCGAATAAGCCGGAAATTGTCTGTTATGCGCAATATGGCGACTATATGAAGTTGCCGACCGATTTTCATATTCATAACGATATTGCGGCCAGAATAACGCCGCATTCGCTGGATAAAATGATGCAGATGATAAAAAGTAAAAAGTTAAAATAATGAAAAAGATAGCATATATACTTGCAGGCGGTATGGGTAGTCGGTTTGAATGCAACGTTCCGAAGCAGTTTGTAAAGATTGATCAGAAAATGCTGTTGGAATATACCATGGATATTTTTCAACAACATGAGTTGATTGATGAAATCGTTTTAGTGGCAAATGTTTTCGAAAACGACATAACTTTGGAAACGATGCAAACCAAATATCCTAAATTGAAAGAGATTGTTCCCGGCGGGAAAACACGCGGTCTCAGTATTGTTAACGCCGCCAATTCCATATCGGAAAATCAGGAAGCGTATATTATCATCCATGATGCGTGTCGTCCATTTGTGGCGCCCGAGGTTATTGCTCAAGGAATATGGGCATTAAATAAAAGGGAACTGGCAAAAACAGTTTTCAAGCCGCAGGACGATATTTTATTGGAAGACAAAAAAGTGGCGGCGCGGAGCGAATATATGATTTTATCATCGCCTGATTTTATTCGCTTATCGCTTTTGAAAAAGTTGGTTGCGCATGATTTATTCGGTCTTTCTTGTGTTTTTACCGCCGCGCTGCAATATAATCCGGATCTGGATTTTGAATATATTTTTTCCAATCGCAGAAATATTAAAATTACTTTTCCCGAAGATTTGGCTGTGGCAACACTGTACTTAAAAGAAGATACGGCTGACTAACAAGTCGGAGATTGGCAAAAGTTACAGCAGCGGAGATGCTCCGGAATTGACATATTCGGGGCGGATTTTTCAGCAGTATATGGCAGGTTGTCTCGCTCATCTGGGGTGTTTCCATCTGGGTTAAGCTCTGGATTATCTCAGCGGTTGCTTCAACAGTTTTGTGTTGGGCCGGGGGCGGTTTCTTGTCGTTAATTATGCCGGTCACATCGTTTTATGTGCCGTTTTTAGTTTCATACGATGCTTATGAGGCCATGGTAACAGCATCTTTGTCTACCTGGGGATTTATTATCGGGTTGAACATCGTGGTATTTATTTTGTGGTCGATAAAATGTATGCTTGGATTTGAGAAGGAAGTATCACTTGAAATGTGATACTTCCTTTTTGTTTTGAAAATGTGTCAAGCAATACTTACCATCTTTTTTCGTGGCCAAATATGAAAGTTCCAAATTTGGAAGAACTTTACGAATATACATTGTAAAGGCATAAAAAATCCCTCGCGGCACATGGCGGCGGGGGATTTTTGCAATCAACATCGGGGGTAATTGTTTTCAGAACGGCAATTTAATGACACCGCTACAATTTTCCAGTTTTTTGGTTTGTTGATTCAGAACAACTTCTGAAGATTCGGCCCGTTGCGGATGATTCGGATTTTTCGAGGCCTGAAACAGGGTTATTAAATTCCGCGTCATTTCAACAAGCTTTCTGATAAAATACATTGTCAAAACAGCCAGTATAACAACGGCAATGATTGAGCAAATTGTTTTCATACGCAGTATCGGTTTAAATGTGATTTAATCATTTGAATTAAAACGTTATATCATCATCTGCATGTTCCGGCGCAACATAGTCGGCGGGAGGTTCTTCGGCATAGCGGATAATTCCGTGCCGGCGGCATTGATAATAAAGAGAGTCTTTAAACACATAGATTTCCAGGTTCCACAATTCTTTTCTGTCGGTAACAATTGTGTATTCCCGGAGCGGAATGTCATCGTCTTTGGCTGAACACATGGAATATACTTCCAAACCGTCGATTTTATCGATAAAATTTTCCCGATAATCATCGTATTTCAGATACAATCTGGCGGTGGTGTATGCCGGCAAAGTTTCCAGGAATTCCATTTCTTCCTTTGAAAAGGGGCCGACAGTTTTGGTCGCCGCCCACAATTTTTGCTGTCCGGAAGTGTAAAATTCAGAAGATCGATAGTATTCCAAATCCATCAAAATTTCATGCCATGATGAGTTTTCATCGGCATGTTTGCAATCTTGCGCATAAAAACGTTTCCACGCTTTAACACGCTTTCTAATCTGTTCAATCATAAGCTATAATTTTAGAGTGTTAATAATTCAGATGTTATAATGATAGTCATTTAGGGGCACATTAAATAAAAATACGCTTAAAGTCAAGTTTATATCGTGAAGCATAAAAAACATTCTGCCGAATATCAGCGCCGAAAACCAATATGCCTTTTGTGTTTTTTTTGTTGCAGGTATAATTTTTTGCCGATAAATTAAAGGAAGATGTTTGAAGGAAGACGAATGAAACCGACAAATTTTTATCAGATAAAAACAGCGTTCACGGCTATTGTTCGTTTAGCAAAGCGGCTGGTTACGGCGCCGAAGGTTATCGTTTCGCTGACTTCATATCCGCCGCGAATTAACGGTTTGCAACCGATGTTGGAAACGCTTTTCAGCCAAACCAAACAACCCGATAAAATTATTTTGTGGTTGGCTGTTTCAGAATTCCCGAATAAAGAAGCTGATTTACCCCAATATTTGACACAGCTTGCAACGCAAAAGAAAATCGTGATTGAATGGTGCGATAATTTGAAACCGCACAAAAAATATTTTTATGCGTTGCAAAAATATCGCGATGATATTGTGATTACCGTTGATGATGATTTGTTGTTTGAGCCTGATTTGATCGAATGTTTGCTGGTCTCGTATCACCAATTTCCGCGGGCAATTTCGGTTATGCGCAGCCATATTATGCACCCGCGGGGCACAAAATTTGCCGATTACGCCTGTTTTACGCAACAGCAAAATGAAATTATCGGCATTCCCTGTATGCGGCTTCTGGGGACGAACGGCGCAGGTTCGCTGTTTCCGCCGCGGTTACTTGATTGGCGGTACTTCAATGAAGAGGCTATTAAGAATTTAAGCTTAAATACCGACGATTTGTGGCTCAAAACCATTGAGGTTTTATCGGGCGTGCCGGTCGTGCAACCGCGACCTTTCAACGGACTGAAATATGTTGAAAATTCCCAAAATATTGCGCTGTTTTATGAAAATACGCAGGCCGGCGGTAACGACATCAATCTTGAAAATATCAGAAAATGGGTAGATGTCCAATTTGGAGAAGGTTACTTTTTGCGGCAAATTTTTGCAAATCAGCCGCTTTATAAATCGCGCCGAAAGCTCATCAGACGCAAAACGCTTTTATATTTTGTGCCCCATCAGGACGATGAGTTGCTGACGATGGGCATTGATATCAATACGGCGGCGGCTAAAGGCGAGGATGTGCACGTTATTTTGTGCACTGACGGTCGTAAATCCGGTGTCAGACAGCTGTTGAACAACGGGCAAAGCTGTGAATTACATCGGGAAACACACCGTTATGCGTTGAGCGAAGCGGAATTTATTCGCGCCCGTGATGCCGAGTTTATTGATAGTTGCCGGTTGTTGGGTGTGCCGCCGGAAAATATTCATATTCCGGCAGAGCGCGGTGTTGACGGCCAGTTAGATTTGGTGACGGCTGAAACAATTATTCGACGCTATGTGGGGCAATATGGCAAAAAAGCCATTGTGAATGCCATTTATTTTGATAACGGTGAAATGCAACACAAAGACCATAAAACCCTGGGAAAAGCCGTTTATAATTTGTGGCAGCAAGGACTGTTTCATAAGGTAAAATTTTTCAAAGAACCATATTGCAAGGCAGCTGATAATATTTCTTTTGTGTGTCGGTTAGCGTTGCCGGAAACGGTGCCGTGCGTTTGCTCGGCAGCGTATAATTACGGCTATTGGGCACCGGAAGAGGGACGGTATGCCATCGGATATCATTCGGTCCCGCACGATTTTGCCGATTTACGGCGTGAAATGAAGATGTACAGTTTCAAGTTGCAACGTTAAAGGCTACCGCCGCGCTTTCCGGAAATAATATCTATAATTATTCCCCGTGTCACTTTGCCGCTGACCTCTTTTTAAAAAGGATGTTGCTCATCGCTAAAACGTATGATACGATGAGGGCGGTTATGAAAAAGCGGAGAGGATTGGCGATGGCAGTAAAGCTGGTTAAACCGGATAGAAAATATTTGCCGAGTGTTTATGAGGCGGTGGCGGAATATCGGGCAACGCCGTCAAAATTCGGTATTCATATTGTGCAAAAAATGATTGCGGCAACGGAAAATGATTTTGCGGATTATTTCCAAAATATTGCCGATGAAGAAGCCGGTATCGGTTTGAAACCGGGGTATGTTACCCATACGGTGTATTGGTTGGTTGATGACAATCAATATGTTGGCAGTTTTGCGTTGCGTCATGCGTTAACGCCGAGTTTGGGAAATATTGGCGGCCATATTGCGTATGAAATTCGTCCGTCACGGCGGCGGCAGGGTTATGCTTCCAAAGGGTTGAGGTTGTGTTTGGATGAAGCGCATAAAAGGGGAATTGAACAGGCGTTGGTTACCTGTAATGCCGAAAATATCGCTTCATACGGCGTGATGCATAAAGCAATGACGGCTTATGGCGGTTTTGAGGACAGCGAATATAAAAAAGATGAGCTCGTTGAAAAACGCGTGTGGATAAAAACCAATCGGTAAAAATGAGAAAGCGACACTTTTGAAAGTGTCGCTTTTTTTAAGATGATGAACGGGAATTGGTTTACATAATCTGCTCAGCCAATGCTTCCAACTCGGTCATTTCCTGTTCAAACAGGTGCATGCCGTCTTGCCAGAAGGTCGGGCTTGAGGCATCAATACCGAATTTGTTCAATGCTTGTCGGTAGTTTTCAATACCACCGTCGGTCAGCATTTCCATGTACTTCTCGGCAAAATTATGAACTTTGCCCGATTTGTACACTTCGTAGAGCGAATTGACCACGCAACACGAGAAGCAATACGAATAGACATAGTAGTCATACTCGAAGAAATGGTGAATACCGGCCCAGATGTATTGCACGCTGTTGGTATCGACGCTCGGTCCGAGGTAATTATCCATGACGGCAAGGAACATCTCCTGCAACTTCTGCGCCGAAACTTCGCCTTTGGCCCGTTCCTGATGCGCCATATCTTCAAAACGATGGAAGGCAATCTGTCGATGTGTCGTTGCAATCGTTTCTTCAATATGTTTGGCCAGCAGAATGAAGCGGCGTTGCGGATCTTTTTCTGCTTCCAGTAAGGCGTCAAACACCAGCTGTTCGGCAAAAATTGATGCGGTTTCGGCTTGGGCGCATGATTTTTCGCGGCCGAGTTCGCCGTATTTCTTGCTTAAGTGTTCATGGACGGCATGACCGAGTTCATGAGCCAAAGTGTCAATGTCACCGACATAACCGTTGAAATTTACAAACACGCGTGGCAGACAACCGACCGGCATTTCCATGCAGTAAGCGCCGTCAGCCTTGCCTTCGTGCGGATAGAAGTCGATACAGTTCTTATCAAAGAACATCTCGGCAATCCGGGCAAATTCCGGTGAAAACTCGGCAAATGTCTTTAAAATCAGTGCTTTGGCTTCTTCCAGCGTATAACGGCTGCCTTCGTCTTCAAAAGGATACGGCGCCAGTCTGTCTTGATACGGCAACTTGGAACACTGTAACAATTTCGCCTTCAACGCATGATAGCGATGTGCCAGCGTTCGCGCCGGAGAATCGGCTTTTGCAAACGTATCGACCAAGTTTTTTAAGTCATGGTCGTTGATGTCGTTGCTTAAGTTGGCCGCTTCGGCAGCGTAGGCATAGTGCCGCCATTCCTGTGCGATGGCGCGATGGCGCAGCAGCGCATTGTAAATCAACGTAAACAAGTCTTGCCGCTGTTCATACCACTTCATGCGTGCCGCTTCCGCCTCAGCTCGAAGGCTGACGTCTTGAGCGTTGTAAAGTTGCATCAGCTCGCCTTCGGTGTACTTCTGACCTCTGATCTCAACCGAAAATTTAGCACGTTCCTCATTATAAAGGCGCACCCAATAGTCGGCAACGGATTGTTGGTCACAGAAGAGCCGTTCAAGCTCACTCGAGAGCGTATGCGGTTTAAATTTCAGACACTTTTTGAGCCAAGCACGTTTACCGCGTCCGTCATTATTATCCGGCAAAATCACCTGAGAGTAGTCCAGATTCTTACAAATCTCGACTTCAAAGAAGGTTAATTCTTTGTTGCACAGCTTGACGGCATCCTGCATGTTCTGATAGAAAGCACAAACCGTCTTGTCATTCAAATCGGTTGACCATACCAGATAAGCATAGCTTTCCAGACGATTCAACATTGCGCATACCGTCGCATATTCGGATAAGCAATCGTGGAAATACATCGGCTCTAAAGAGGCGACTTTCCCTTCATACTTTTCGCGAAATTTTCGGCACAGCGATAGCGCTTTTTCACTTTCGACACAGGCATCATCCGATGATGCGAAAATGTCGGTTAAATCCCATTTTTCACTCATAGAATAATAGTTTTAGTTGTTAAACATTATAATTTGATTGTGACGTGGAGTTTAGACGAAAATTATTAAAAAAGCAAGAGTGAATATGTTTCAACCGCCAAGGACGGCAAATTATCGGCTTTACTTTTGTAAAAACGCGTATTATCCTTTGAAGAAATAAAGTCATGAAAGGGGGAAAATATGAATATTATCGGTGAACTTTTAGGCTATGTCGCGGGTATTTGCACGGCAATCGTCTTTTTGCCGCAATCAATTCAAACGCTTAAAACCAAAGATGTTAAAGGGTTGGCCTTGTCCACCTATGTTATTTATAATATCGGGATGCTGTCGTGGATTTTGTACGGCATTTATTTACATTCTTTGCAAATGATTATATTTAACAGTATATCGTTTGTGTTTTCTTCCATCATTTTGTATCTGATTATAACCCAGAAAAAGAATCAACATAAAAAGGCGTCAAAAAATGAAAACTGAAAAAGAAAAAATGCTGTCCGGTGAGCCGTTTAAAACGGGCGATGCCGAGTTGATGAACGATAAGAAAAATGCGCGTATTTTGGCTGAACAATATAATCATTCGTCCGAAGATGACTTGATTTTCAGACAAAAGCTTTTGAAAAAGTTGTTCGGAAGATGCGGTGAAAAAATTTTAATTAAACCGCCGTTTCATTGTGATTACGGGTATCAAATATCGGTGGGTGAAAACTTTTTGGCCAATTTTGATTGTGTGTTTTTGGATGCCGCCCCGATTGAAATCGGCGATAACTGCATGTTCGGCCCAAAAACCTGCATTTATGCAATATCCCATCCTTTGGAGCCGCAAGAGCGCCAAGAGGGTATCGGTTTACCTAAAAAAGTGGTTATCGGCAACAATGTTTGGTTAGGCGGCGGCGTAACGATTTTACCGGGCGTTTGTTTAGGCGATAACGTGGTTGTGGGTGCCGGTAGTGTCGTGACAAAGTCTTTCCCGAAAGATGTGGTTATTGCCGGCAATCCGGCAAAAATAATTAAAAAGCTCTGATTTTGTTGTTTTGGTAAAAGAAAAGCAGCCGTTTTCGCGGCTGCTTTTTATATTTAGTGCGTCAATTGATTAGAAATCATATCTTACACCGAGCAACAACTCGTGTGCACGCGGTTTGTAGTCTGTTTTTTCATAGATAACACCTGCATGATATTTTTTCTCGAAATCACCGTAGGTAATGTAACGGTAACCGAAATCAATGCTGGTGCGGTCATAAATTCTATAGTTGATACCGGCACCAATTTGCATTGCAGCGCCGCTTTCTTTAATGTGTTCATTGCCACCGCTGATTTCTGTACGGCCCCAACCTAAACCGACACCGACATAAGGTGTTACAGGAATAGCTGTTCTTAAATCAAAGTCATAATATGCATTAAATAACACACCCTGAGTTTTAATTTTGCCACCGTCCTTTTTGGCGTCGCCGTTTTTCGTATATTCTACTTCAATACGGAAATCACCGTTTATAACGTTAAAAATGTTACCGGCTGCGATTGAACCGCCCCATACTTCATCGTTTAATTTTCCTTTTCCTTCAAACGATCCGGTTACTTTTGCTTCATTACGAGCAAAAACGTATTTTGCTTTTGCGGCAACATAAGGGTTAAAATCAAAAGCAGATGCATTGGCAGCCGCGAAACAGGTAACACCGGCCAGTAATAAAATTTTTCTCATAACTTGTTCCTCCTACAGTTGAAACGTGAAAGATAAATCTTTCAGCTACATTAGACTGGTATTTTGGTTAAATGTCAAATCAAAAAATTTTACAACATGTAACAAAGTCTGAATGATTGACATATCAGACTTGATTTGCTAGAATTGCAGAGCTTAATGGATATGAACGAAAATGGCTGCGGAAATTAAATTTTGTTTACCGATTGGGAAGTGGTGGTTTTTGAGCCCATATGCCGAATTTCCGATTAAAATGGAAGTGGATGGCGGAATGTATGAATTTCCGACGGTTGAACATTATTATCAGTCTGTCAAATTTTATGCCGATGATGCGCGTTTTCATAAGGTTATGTGTCAGAAAAGTCCTGATGAGGCTCGATTGCTGACGAAAATGCCGGACTATCGAAATAATCGCCGTGCTGATTTTGAAGAAAATAAATATGCCTTGATGGAAAAGGGAATGCGAGCCAAGTTTGCCCAGAATTCCGCCGCGGCTGAAATGCTGAAGAAAACCGGCGATGCGGTTTTAATCAAATCATGCGCGGTGTGCTACAAATGCGGGTTTGGCGAAGGTTCCGGCGAAAACCGCCTGGGCAAAATGCTGATGAAAATCCGCGAAGAATTATCTGCTATGTGAAAAATTTCGGCGTTGACAAGTGTTTTGAAAGCCTTTAGCATTAGGCTGTATCAATACTTTAAGGCAGGTGAAATATGGCAATGACCGATTTAATCAAACCGCGTAAACTGGTTGCCGGCGATAAAGTGGCGATTGTTTCGCCCTCGTGGGCAGGCGCCGTCGTGTATCCGGCAAGATATGCGGCCGGTATTAAGCAGATGGAAGAAGAATTCGGCTTGATTGCCGTTGAAGCGCCTCATGCAATGATGAGCGTTCAAGAAAATGCCGATCATCCCGAGAAAAGAGCCGAGGACATAAACTGGGCGGTTAAAAATGATGAAATTAAGGCAATTATTCCGGTGATCGGTGGCGATGATGCCGTGCGCTTGTTGCCGTTTTTGGATTATGATGCCATCAGGGCGAATCCGAAAATTTTGCTCGGATATTCCGATACAACGGCACTCCATTTAGCCTTTCTCCATGCCGGCGTAAGCTCAATTTACGGTCCGGCAATTATGGCCGGCGGTTTTGCTGAAAACGGCGGCATGTTCGAATATTTTAAAAATTCGGTGCGAAAAACCTTGTTTTCAACTGACGTTATCGGCAAAATTGAACCGAATACGGCCGGTTGGACCGATGAAAAGTTGCCGTGGCAGGATCCGCAAAACCAATCCGTTAAAAGAAAACTCAAAAAATCAACCGGCAATAAAGTTTTGCAGGGCAGCGGCAAGGTGCAGGGGCATTTGTTCGGCGGTTGTGTGGAAGTTTTGGAAATGATGAAAGGCACGTTGGCGTGGCCGGATAAGGACTTCTTTGAGGGTGCTGTGTTGTTTTTGGAAACGTCGGAAGAAGCGCCGTCGGAAGATTATGTGATTCGTGCCTTGCGCAATTATGCTGCAACGGGCGTTTTGGAACGCGTTAACGGCATTATCGTCGGGCGCGGTGATGCATTGCCGGAAGATGATATGGACCGATATGACCGTGCTTTGTTGCAGGTGGTGCAAAGAGAATGTCATTTGAACATACCGGTTATCTCGCAGATGGATTTCGGACATACGGATCCGATGTTTTTGATACCGTACGGTGCCGAGGCTCAAATCGATGCCGATACCGGTTCGTTCGCAATTTTGGAAAATGCGGTTATTTAAACTTATAACAACGGACGGATGGCCAAATGGTTAAAATATCTAATGCAGTCGATATGATTAACAACGATATTTGTTTTCAAACCGCGGATAAGCGGCGATTTCGCCTACGTGCGGCCGCCATTATTATCGAAAACGGTTGTGTGTTGTTTGCGACCAATGACTTAGAGAGCTACTATTATTCTATCGGCGGCGGCATCGAATTGGGCGAAACTGCCGAAGAAGCCGTGTTGCGCGAAGTCAAAGAGGAAACGGGCGTCGATTATGAAATCGACCGTTTGGCGTTTATTCAGGAAAATTTTTTCAAACGCGATGACGGAATGTTGAAGGATTTGTCTTGCCATGAAATTACATTTTATTTCCTGATGAAATCACGCGGCTCGCAGCAACTGAATAGTCACAGCATGACTGCCAATCATACGATAGAAGAAAGAATGGTGTGGTTACCGATTGATAAATTGAGTGAATACGAAGCTTATCCGTTTTTCTTTCGCGAAAAGCTCAAAAATTTGCCGGCTTATCCGGAGCACATTGTTACCAAACAATAGCCGCAGATACTTTTTCGGCGTGAAAAAATATTGACAACCGAAAGATATTACGGCATTTTTAGAGGGTATGATTAAGGAGGGCGCTATGGATATTAAAATCAGAAAATTTGAAGCAAAAGATATTGCTCAAGCGGTTGAATTGTGCGATGAAATCAGGGAATATCACCGCGAAATTCTGCACGGCTATTTTAATCCGATTGACCGCAACTTCGAAGAGCAGGCGCTGTTATCTACGCTCGGTAGCGAAAAGTCTTTTGCCGTGGTGGCGTTACATGGCGATAAATTGGTCGGTCTGCTGATTGCCAATAAAAAGTGCGCCCCTTATTTGGAAAAACCGAATGTGTGCCATATCGGTACTTTGGGTATTACCAAGGAATATCGTAAACAAGGCATCGGCAAAATGTTGATGAAAGAATTTTTGGCATTTTGCAAACAGCAGAATATTCAAGAAGTGACGTTGGGCGTTTTCAACGATAACAAGAATGCCTATAAGTTTTATGAAGATTACGGTTTCAAGCCACAAGAACAAAAAATGAGCCTTAAGTTCGATTAGTCGGTTGCGGTTCAATCTGCATTTTGATCAAATGATATGAAACCACGGCGGTCATCAATATTAAGCTTGATGAGACGAGGAAGGTTTGCTGAATGCCGATGATGTCAAAAAGCGGTTTGAGTAATATCAGACCGATGCCGGAAAAGAGTTTGTCAGCCATTGATTTGAGCGATAAAACGGTGGCTCTTTCATCAGATTGAATGCGATGGTTAATCAGCGTGGTGGTTACTATTTTTACCATAATGTGCGAGCCGGCGGCAATCGCCATCATACCCAAAAGCAAAAATGTGAGCGGTAAAGGCGTCGGGTAACCGACCGATACCGCCGCCCCGAAACCGATAATGACAACAAACAACAGCAGTTTTATTAAACCGTTAATTCCCAACAGATTGCACAGTTTGGCCGACGATGATGACCAACCGACGCGACACATCATGTTGAAAGCACCGACAAAGCCGAAAACATAAACCGGAATTTCTTTGGCAATCATTATCGGTTGCAATCCCCACATTAAAATTAATGTGCCGAGCCCGAAAAGCGAAGGATAGATAATCAACCACTTTATCTCATTATTTTTGAAGGCAGTTTGAGAAATGTTCAGAACGTCTTTAATTTTACTGTTCGAGGTAACATGCCGTCTTATTTCCGGGATGTCCGGAAGGAAAAATGAAATTAAAAGCGCCAGAAATGTTGCCCACAGACTCCCCCAGATGACGGCGGTCGGACCGATATGTTCATATAAAAAGCCGCCGGTCAAAGTGGCCAACATCATGGATATGCCCGAATAAGTCTCCATTTTGCCGAGTTTTTTATTCATTTTATATTCTTTATGTTCTTTTTTGAGCAGGTCGTACAAATAGGCCTCGATGGTTCCGGAACACAGCGAATGCGATACGGCAAACATGGCCTCGCCGCAGACAATGCCGCTCAAACCGGGAATAAACAACCACATCACGTTGCCCATCATGAAGCTAAAAAAACCGAGAGAAATAACATTTTTGCGCGAAAATAAATCGCCCATATATCCGCTCGGAATTTCAAGCATAAACGTAAAAATCGCAAAAATGCCCTGAATCAAAAAGAAATCGCCGATAGAAGCGCCCTTGTATTGGTATAAAAGCATAATGACGGGAAGCGGAAATATCGCCCATTGCAAGGTGCGCGCCAAAATCAAATAATTCGGTGCATTTTTAATTGAAATCATTCGTCCGCCCCTTAAAACATTTCTTATCCATGATTATCATAAATCATAAAATTTACAAGGTCTAAAAATCGGTTCGGCATGGTTTATTGACCGGCAATGCCCAGCAACAACTTGAAATTGTGGCGATTTTTTTTAACCAACTCGATTTCGCCGGTGCCCAGACTGAAAACATATTTGAACAGCCATATTCTGAAATAAATTTCTTTGGCCTGCATCGGAATAAAACCTTTAAAACGCTTTTCTTCAGTCGGCGAATATTCAATTTCCGAGCTGATGCCGAGCCCGTATTCGTTATGATCAAAGTCAATGCCAAACTCCGTGAATTTGGAAAGTTCGCGCTTAATCCATCTATATTTGAAAATGGTATGTTTCATTGATTTTATCCCGTATTTCGCACACATCGTTTTGCAGCGCCGCGTTGTTTGCGGCCAGTTCGAACAGCCGTTGCACCAGATTTTGAACAATGTGCTTTTCTTGCAGATATTGCCGGCTTTTTTCTAAGTTTATCAGCGCCAGACCGCATAAAATATAAACAATGGCATCGGCGCGGTTGTGAACATCTTTGTTGTTTGCCGGTTTGTCTGCCAATAAGCAGTCGGTTATTGCCGTCGTTAGAGACATTGTTGCCGACGTTTGGATGTCGGTTTTGGCGAGGATTTGCATGTTGTCGATAATATCCGCATCAATTAAAATTCGGCACAACAAACGGACGTTGTTTTGCGCTGCCGCCGGCAGTTTTTGATAATCGTCGTCTGCTGCCAAAGCGGTTTGCCAATCGTCGGTTTCATGATATTTGACGGGCAGCAGAATATTCATATCAGTAAAGCCCTCGTCTTTGAGAAGCCGAACCCCGTATTCGGCGTGTTTGAAATCGGCAAGCTGCAAGTGTTCATAAAAACGCCCGATATCGTGCAACAACAAAACAGCGGCAAGCGTGTCGGCGGCAATATCTGCCGGCGCGATGGCTTGTCCGCATTCCAACGTGCGATAAGCGTGGGCATATTTATCTTGAATGTAACGCCGATTTTTCTCGTCCTTTTCGCAAAGGAGAAGATTTTTTTGATAGTGTTTTTCAAGTATGCGTTTGATTGTATCCATTATCTGTACACAAAATCCACGGGTTTGTTGGCATCTTCTTTCATCAGACGATGTTTTTTATCAAATTTTTGCTTTAAGGCGATAAGCTGTTTGATATAGCGTTTGATTTCGCTTTTGGTTGCCGTCGGCGACATCTGATAAATTTTCAGCGCACCGGTCTTATTTTTGCAACCGAACGGCTTATAACTCTTAGAAAATGTCATTTTAAATTCAACTTCACGATTTTCCAAGGCTTGCAAGGAGTACAGATAAAACTGATGATTATAGTCCACCACTTTGGCAATTTTCTTTTCATCGAGCTTAATCAACTCGGCATAAGAGTGGTGAAAACCCTGCGGTTTGGCAATAAACAGCGTGGCGATGCCTTCCGTTTCCGGATTGATTACCTCAAACTGCTCGTTTTCACGCAATAAATGGCGAATATATTCGCCGTTGGTCATAATATTGTAAATCAGCCGCTGAAATCCCTCTATGCCGAAAGTTTCTAAGGCCACGTAAGCTGAAACCGGACCGATGGACGAACGGGTCAATTCCATCGAATATTCAAACGGCGAATATGAACCGTGGCAAAGCGTTTTGATATCCGGTGCGGTTTTACCGCCAAGCCGATATAAGCTGTTCTTATCTTTAACCATGAAAATACTGGAAATGTAAGGGCAAAAACCGGTTTTATGAAAATCGGCACCAAATGAATCAGCAAGCCGCACGGCGCTGATTTTTTGGCTCAGAGATTTAATTTTGCGCACTTCTTCAGCCGACATTTTGAAAGGATTCTGCTTAAAATCATAATATCTGAAAAACAGCCAGGCCCAGCCGATAACCGAATCGATGTGCAGGTGCGGGACATAATTCAACTTATATTTTTTGATGATTTTTTCGCGGAGTTCAACTACTTTTTCAATCGGGTCGACGATAATTTCATTGGTGGTGCCGCCGTTTAAGATAATACCGGTCAGCTTTTGGCCTTTTTCAATGCGTGCGCAAACGGCTTTTTCCATTTCAGCCAAATCGATTGTACCGTCTTTGGTTACCGGTATTCTCAAACAATTATTTTTGCCCAATCCCAACCAGTCGCATACTTCGGTATGGCAAGGGTGCGATTTTTCGTTGGAAACAATGAAGTAGTCCGCGCCGTTAATGCCGGTTTTGCCGGCTTCGGGATTAACGTTTTGCAGGGCGGTTTTGACCGCATACATGTTGGTGCCTTTGCCGCCGAATGTGAAAATGCCGGCTGATTTTTCCCAATCCCATTGCGCCAATTCGGCCAAATGTTTGGTCACAATCATTTCCGCTGCCGATAACAGACCGGTTGATTCATCTTGCGCAAAATTCGGGTTATAAAGAGAGGTATAAAACGAAGCCACAATGCTCGCAATATTTGCCGGCGGATTGATATTGATAAAAGCGCCCGGATGTTGCCAACGCACGGCGCGTTTGAACAGCCGCGAAAAATGTGCCAATGCGGTTTGCGGCGAATGTCCTTTCGGCGGTAACGTTGCCTTTTGCAACATCTTATAATAAGAAGTTTTTTTGCCTCTCAAAACCGGATATTTCGGGTCAATATATTGTTCAACGTTCTGATTCAAAAAATCGAATAACGAGCTGATTTTATCAACGTTACTGTCTTTTGCGGAAATAAATAAGTCTTTAATTTTCATCGCCGTTTCCTTATTATAAAATCAGATGTCGTTTCGCTTTAGGCCGTTGTTGAAAATGTTGGCAAACTCTTTTTCGTTTTTGATGTTGCCGTATATTTTTTTGTTAATGATGTTGCCGGTCGACGCTTTATCGGACTGTTCAAAAATATCGGTATGATAAGCAATACCGAACTGATTGATGAACAGATAATTATTCCCCCGGCCGGCACACGGTTTGCGTTCGATTTTAATCGGGTGATCGGCATATTTTTGTTGCAGATAGTCGGTTCGGTGTAAAAAATCCTCTTCGGAAATTTCAAAAGTTTTGCGATGCGCTTTGGCCAAACAGCCGGTCGGGCAAAATTGGAAAAACTGGATTTTTTGAATGTTGGAAAATTGCGCCACAATCAGGAAAATATTTTCAAGATCGTCAAGATTGAATTTGTTGACCACTACATTGATGCCGGTGGCGGCGTGATATTTTTCCGTTAACGCCAAAATGCGTTTGGTTTCATCCAACAGATTTTTCCGTCCGGTGCGGAATTTGCCGATAATTTCGTCGGTGGAGCCGTCCAGCGGAATCCCGATCATACCGACATTTTTTGCCAACTGTTCAAAATCAACTTTTTTATAGAGATTAACTTCCGGAAATACCGATTGCGAATCGGCCAGAAATGCGGTTCCCAAAGTGTCCAGTTTTACAAAAATACCCAACGCTTTTAATTTGGCAACCAGTTCCGATAAATGTTCATAGGTCAGCGGATCACCACCGGAAATTGTAATTTCACTTAAATCTATTTGGTCTTTTACTTTTTTAACAAATGCCATGATTTCGTCGGCGCTGACCACCGGAGAATTTAACGGATTGTGATAGATAATTTTGTTGTTGTAGCAGCCGGGGCAAAAAACAAAACATTCCTTGCCTAAAGATAAGGATATATTGCGGTATATCTTTTTGTTAACGCTCATGACAAAGTCCTCTGGCTTTCAGGTGGTTCAGCTTTTCGGTAAATTCATTGTCGCGCTGCTGCATCCGGGTGGTGCGGAAAAAATGCTTCATGCGCACGTTCAGTTCACGAATTTTATACTTGGTGTCGCTGTAACGCGGAAACGAATCTTGATAATCCCAAATATCTTTGGAAGTGATGGAGGCATTTAAGCCCTGTTCTTTAATCATTCTTTCGTACAACGGCAACACCCAGAAGTGCGCACTAATCGGCTTTTTGTATTTTTCATCGTGATAAATGTGGGTGCGGGGAATGCCGAGTGAGGCCAAACCCTGCTGTACATTCTTGGCAATAAGCATACAACGCTGGAACAAAACCGGCGGCATGGTATGAATATTGCTGAAATGTTCTTTCGGGCTGACGATGTAAAACCCCGGAATTGCGTATTTGGCATCTTGCCGCACGACGATGCCTTCGTTTTCATACACCGGTTTTAAGCAGTCATCCAATTCGCCTTCATGCTGCATAATGAACTGACCTTTGGAAACGCGTTCATCACTGAGAAAACATTGAAAATTCTTTTTGCCACCGATGCAGGTAAAAAATTTCTGCCCGTCCGGCGGGGTAGGCAACTCGTTTTCGTCATAAACTTCCAATTTGGCGATAATTTCAGATTTCAGGTCCATGAGCGCCTCCTCGGTTGTTTTGTTGTCCGGTGTTGCTGCGGGTTCTTAAGCCGAAGGTGTTTTTAATCTGCCGAATGTCCGCTAAGGTTTGCGGACTGTTCAAATGAAAACGCATTTTGTTGTTAAAAATTTTCATCTTACTGCGAACCAGCGGAAAGTTATAACTTTGCAGATAGTCGGCAATATGCGGCTGATACACGATTTCGGAAAAGCCTTTTTCGCGCAATTTATCGACATGATACGGAATCAGATAGCTGATAAAGCGCTGATTGGCTTTTTCTTCGGTGTACAGACCGAATAATTCAATACCCAAATTGTTTTTAAGTTCAACGCGGACATTTTGTTGCAGATATGACAGCACGGCCAATTCACCGTCGGAAAGTTCAGCCGGCGAATTCTTTTTAGCCATCGGCTGAATGGTATAAAACCCCGGAACGGCAAAATCTTTGGATTGTCTGACCACAAAATCGTTATCTTTGTAAATCGGCTTCAAAACGTCATCCAGCAGGTTTTCGTTTTTGTTCATAAAGTCAAATTCGTCGGTTTGCTTATGAATGACAAAACAGCGATATCCGTTTCCGCCGATGGTAACGACCATTTTTTTGTTTTCGGAAACTTCCGGCAGCAAATCCAGATTTTTGGTTTCATAGATAATCATGCCGCCTCTCTTATGGCTGTATGGTCAGCTTTTTGCAAAATATAGCGACTGATGTTATGCAGACCGACCTCGGATATATTTTGCGCCGTCGGGCAGACTGTCAGCATTTTCCGGCGGATGGCATTTTCAATGTCGGCAGCGCGGTTTTGCAGACGATGATGACAATAAAGATAGGCAAAACTGTCGGTTTGCGGTGCGTTTTTGATAACCTCAAGCGCCGCCTTCATCGTGGTTGCCGACATGATTTGCGCAAAATTATCAGTGGTCATGAAGTTATCCAAATTCATCAGCAGTGCCGCCAAAATATAGTTTTGCAACGGCGCGGACAGTTGCGGGCGTGGTGCCGTTTTATCCCGATAATACAAAACATAGAAGTGCGTCAGCGTTTGCAACATTTGCAACCATGATGCTTCATTTTCAGTACGGGCGGCACAGGCCAAAATATCATAAAAAAGGTCAATTTCTCCCGGAAATGTATCGGCAATCAAATGCCCCATATCGTGCGGCCGAATATAGAAATAACGGCTCGGCAAAGTTGCCGGCAATTCGGCTTTGAAGACGATTTTTTCAATGATATTTCGCAGTTGGTCATCAGCAACATCAAGATTAACCAAATTTTTGAAAATATTTTCATATTTCACCAGCGGCGGTTCGTTTTCCGGCGTGTAATTGTTGCGGAAAGCGGCGAGTTTGCCGACCAGTTCGTCATAAGCAAAGATATAACTCCAATTTAACACAAAATTGGTGTGCCACAGGTTATTAAACTCATGATCGGCCGGTTGGTTGCGAAAATATGAATCTTCCCAATCAAACAGGTAAACTGCCTTTTCGCCGATAATGATGTTTCTTTGCAGATAGCCGCGATACACAATACCGTTTTGCAACAGGGTGCGCAACAGCGCCAAACAATCATCAACGGAAAAGTCCGGATAAATGCCGGTATAGGTGCTTTCGTGCAGGGTGTGTCCCAAATATTCGGAAAGCAAAAAGCAATATTCATCATCGGGGTTGATGACAATTTTTTGCGGTACAATAACGCGAATATCTTTACCGTTTACGGTTTTGCCGGAAAGAATGGCGGCGGCCTTTTGCGAATTGGTAATTTCCAACTCGGCTTTCGGTAACGACATTTTTTTGGCTAAGTAATCGCAATTTTGGAAACGAAATATTCTGAATCTGTCTTTAACATCAATCAGTTCGGCATTTTGGTGAAAGCCGCACACGGAATCGCGATAAGCCTTTTCAACGGCACATCGTAAATTTTGCGCTTCTATTTGGTTAATGCGGACAGAAGCGCCGACCGTGTTCCAAAAAGTGTTCTCCATGTGCATCACGTTAACAAAACGTTAAAATCTATACCTTTTTAATAATTTTTTGTTGATTTGTCAATAGTTATAAATGACCGCCGTCGTGCCGAGGCAACAAAAAACTTGATTTAGATGATTTTCTCGGATAATCTGAACAAGTGTTTTGAACGCGGTTGAGTATGGAAGGTGTGAACACAAATGAATAAGTATTTTTGGTTGGTTGCGGTTATAGCGATGGGCGTTGCGGCGTCTGCTTCGGCAAGGGTTTATAAAAGCAGTGAAGCGTCTTTTTGCGGTGATATGGTTTGCGATGATTTTGATGAAGACGGCACACCGGATTGGTGCGGACAACTGATGTGCGACAGCGCCGGCAGACCGTTGACCGGCACGGTGCAGGAATTTAACGAATATGGTAAAGTCACGGCTGAAACCGGCTATCATGATGGCAAATTGGACGGCTTGGAAAGACAATATTATCAGGACGGCGGGCTTTATTCCGAAATCCGTTATATCAACGGCCAAAGGAGCGGTGTGATGAGAACTTTCTATGAAAACGGTGTTATCAGACGGCACGGCATGTATGAAAACGATAAGGAAAACGGCGTGTTTGAAGAATATAACGAGCACGGCAATTTGCTTTCTAAAGTGAATTATGTACACGGACAAAAAGAAGGTCCGGAATACACCTATTATTTGGGTGGTAAGCCGCACTCGGAAGTCAACTATGTTGACGGCGTGGCCGAAGGTGCCGGAAAAGTTTATTTTGCCAACGGTAAAATTGCCGAAGAGGGTAATTATCGGGAAGGCAAAAAAGACGGCATTCATCGCTGGTATGACGAAAACGGTCAATTAAAAGCCGAAGCGGCCTATAATAGCGGCAAGATTATTACCCTCAATGTTTATGATAAAGACGGTAAAAAAGTGCACCTGAACGGCAAAGAATTGAAGTAAGTCACATAAAATCGGTTATTCTTTGATGAAGATTGCCGGTCAGACATCTGATGTCAGCGCGCCTAACTCACGGATATTTTGTTTATTTATCGTAATAGGCGCTTGATTTTTTAAAAAAACAATGTTATGAATCCAAGTACTGTTCAGCGCGGCTTTCGGCTGCGTTGTTCGACGTTGTTTGAAAATTATATTGAAAGGAAGATAAAATGACAAAAGAACGCGTTATAGCTGCCTGTGCCGTATTATTCGCTGCCGGTGTTTTTGTCGGTTGTATTTGTAATTGTAATCGTATCGCAACAGTTGATGTTGTTGCTGTTGTTTCTAAATCTCCGGCCGTTCAGGCTCTTAAAAATGAGCAGAGCGTTAAGGCTCAGGAATTGGCTGCATGGTTGAAAAATGCCGAAGCGGAAGTAGAAAAAGAATCTGATAAAGCAAAGAAAGAAGAAATGTTGCAGCAGTATCGCGCAGAATTTGCTCAAAAGAGAAACGCTGTCAGCGAAAAATACAATCAAGATCTTCAAGCTATTGACAGCAGCATTTCCCAAACAATTACCGAAGTTGCCAAGAAGAAAGGTTACAAAATCGTTCTGAACAAGAGCGAAGTTTTGTCCGGCGGCACTGATTTGACGGAAGAAATTGCTAAAGCTGTAAAATAATCGTTTATTTTATGCAAAACTATAAGCGGCATCTTAACGGATGCTGCTTTTTTTATTGGTGTGAAACGGTTTGTAGCAGATTGTTAACAAAACGCCTTGCTCGTTATCGCCGGTAGCGGGATTTTCGGCCTCGGTCGCTAAGTTGTAGCGGAGTTTGCCGAAGCGACGCGAAATATAACCCTGGCCGTCGCGATAGGCATAATACTGCAAAGAACCGGCGTCGGCAAACATTCTGACATAACCGCCGATTTGGTCTTTGGCTTCTTCCTGAGCCCAATAATAAATATGGCTCTCATCAAACCAAATATTCATCGCTTTCATCATCTCATCATCGCGTTTGCCGTAAATGGAAACGTCGTCGGTTTGTTGATGGTAGAGCAGTTGTGCCAGACGCTGTAAATCTTGTCCGGTCGGCAGATTTGTGATATGGCCGCAAGCCTTGGCGGCACCGGCCAAATAATCGCCGTCATGAGGACAATAGCGTAAGCCGAGGGAATCTTTTAAGCTTTGGCATTCTTGTTGGCTGAGCGGCTCGTAGGTCACCAGTTCTAACTCGTTTTGCGGCGCCGTGTGATGTTGCGGATGCAACATACCGACGATATGCCGATGTCCCGAAATACTGGCACAAACAGTTAATATAAAGCCTATGCAAAAAGCAATAACAATTGTTCTAGGCATATTTTATTTCTTCTTTAATAAGTCGCTGACTTTGGCGATGACATCATCGCTGACATCAATAACGTATTTGGTGGTGGCGGCAATAGAACGAAAATGGAAAATTGCCGGTGCGTTTTTATCTTTGGCAACTTCCGCCAACGCCTTATTGATGTGGTCAGAAATTTCGGCCATTTCCTTTTCATGATTCAAGATAAGTTCATCTCTTTTCATAATCAGGCTTTTCAAATAAACGTCCGAAAAATCTTCGTTAACTTTTGATTTTTTCAAACCGGATATTTTTTTCTTGGCTTTTTCAACTTCATCGCCGAGTTTGAATATCTGTTCTTCAAAATCTTTTTGAATGGCAACCAAGTCGGAGGCGGCAACCACCTTTTCCAAATTGAATACATAAATAGGTTTAATGTCTTCTTCAACGGTTGCAACGGTTTGGGTTTGTTGATGCAAGTCTTGAATTTGTTTTTGCAACTTTTTATACATCGACGCACCGCCGGCAATGGCCGCAATTAAGGCAATACTCAAAATCCACAACAAAACGGTCTGTCCTTTGCCGCTATTTCCGTCTTTTTTAACACTGGAAACGACTTTTTGTGCTTTGCTTTCCGCTTTAGCTGCCAACTTGGAAACAGTCTTCAGCGCCGCTTTTTCGACCGATTTAACCGCTGCTTTTACATTTGTTTTTACAGCCAGTTTGGCTGCCGGTTTAGCCGTCGGTTTAGCCGCCGGTTTGGCTGCCGGTTTGGCTGCCGGTTTGGTTGTTGTTTTAACCGTTGATTTTGTTGTTGTTTTTTTGTTATTAGCCTGAGCCATTGATTATCCTTTCAAAAAAAAGAAAGCTTGGGTGCCTTCCGACACCCAAGCTTTGAGGAAACAATTACCAAGAATAGGTAACACCCATACGGTAAGTTGCTTCACGATTGTCATAAGCGACACCTGCGTTGAACAGGAGGTTATCCGTGAACCAGTGGAAACCACCGATTGCCATAGCCCCATGTCCTTTGTAAGCACCGGTACCGATTGCGAGCTGAGTATTACCCGTAGCTCTTGCGTTCGGTTGCAATGCAGACAAAGCAGCTGCCGAAGCCATACCACCTTCGAAGTGGTGACGTAATCTTCTGACTTCGTGATCTAAGTCATACAAGCCTGTATCCAAGCTTCTGACCGCATCGGTCAGGTTGGTAGCTTGTGATGCATAGTGCGTTTCGCTCAACTTAGAAACATCGCCGATAACGGTGTTCAAGCTGGCAATATTTTGGTTAACCGTGTTGGTAGCCACAACATTGTTGATAGCTTCACCCAAGTCGCCGGCCGTACCGATGTTGGAAGCGATTTCTGTCAAAGCAGTAACCACATCCGAACCGGCAGAAGCCGTATAACCGTTAGAAGCAGCAGTGTTGTTGTACAATTGACGATCACCGATAGCTGCATCAAGAGATGTCAAGTGAGCTTCAACAGTAGCAGCATTACCTGTTTGCAGGTTGCCCTTGTAGTCGTTACCCAACTTCTCAGCCAAGCCGTGGATCACACCGAGTGTCGCATCGATATTGTCCAAAGCCTCAACAACAGTTGCCGGATTGGTGTCACCACCGTTCGACAAGTTCTTGTTGACGTTCTGGAGGCTTGCAACATCACCGATACGTGTATTAATCGCATCAATGTTAGCGTTAACCGAGTTGGTCGCGAGAACTTCGTTGTTGAATACGGTTACAGCTGTACCAATGTTGCCGTCGAGTTGTTCGATAGCTTCTCTCAGGGAGATACCTGTGGTCAGACCATCGTAATCAACGGCAGTAGCCTTGGTGTAAACTGTTGTTGCGGCACCTGTCGTAGCGTCATAAGTAACGCCGGTAGCTGCCTTAACGTTTTGAGACAACGAATCGATTGCATCAGCAACATTTTGAGCACTGGTTACGCCGTTCGCATCATCAGCCAAACCGGCCAAATCGCCAACTGTTGCAGCAACCGTTGCCAAAGTAGCCATGGTTTCTTTTCTGGCTTGCGTTGTCGCATCACCATCAACAATAGCTGTACCTTGGTCAATCGAGTTCACTTTAACACCATCGGCATCGCCGTTGAATGCTAAAGAAGTACCCTTGATGTTACCTGTTTCATCAACAGAGAACGTTGCACTACCGTTAGCAAATTCTTTAGCGGTCATTTTACCTGCGGCGATTGTGTCACCTGTAGCGCTATCAACAGTGAATTTATCGGTTACAGCAAAGTCGCCACCAAGTTGTGTATTGCCATAGATTGCAGTATCACCGGCAACAGACAACTTGCCACCGACATTGGTGTCACCTGTATCACCATCAACAGTAAACTTATCGGTTACAGCAAAGTCACCACCGAGCTGCGTATCGCCATAGATGGCTGTGTTACCATTACCATCAACAGTGAACTTACCGGCTGCGGCAGAGAATGTGCCACCAACAGCTGTGTTACCTGTAGCACCTTCAACAGTGAACTTATCGGTTACAGCTAAGTCACCGCCAAGTTGTGTATTGCCATAGATTGTAGTATCACCGGCAACAGACAACTTGCCACCGACATTGGTGTCACCTGTATCACCATCAACAGTGAACTTATCGGTTACAGCAAAGTCACCACCGAGCTGCGTATCGCCATAGATGGCCGTGTTACCGTCTTTATCAACAGTGAATTTACCGGAAGCAGCAGAGATATTGCCCTGCGAACCTACAGCGAATTCTGTACCATTAGCGCCGGCACCTAATGCACCTTTGATCTTGGTATTGCCGTCTTTATCGACTTTGAATTCACCGTTAGCGGCAGAAATTGCGCCATTTCCGTCAACCTTAAACTTACCATCGGCAGCAGACATTGAACCGTCAGCAGCAGTGATAGTGAAGTAATCACCAACTGTGGTGTCGCCTTCGATATCCATCGTACCTGCAACAGTGGTATTGCCATCGCCGTCAACCGTGAAGTTACCATCGGCGGCAGACATAGAACCATCAGCAGCAGTGATAGTGAAGTAATCACCAACTGTGGTGTCGCCTTCGATATCCATCGTACCTGCAACAGTGGTATTGCCATCGCCGTCAACCGTGA